>JBAXMF010000006.1:0-24233 GCA_037134435.1 Methanomicrobiales archaeon
GTCTTTGCGGCTTCAAGGGTCGGGTCGGTCGCAAGGGCACGGTTCGCGGAATCTATCGCGTCCTGGTAATTCCCCAGGTGCACCAGGGCGTCTGCCCGGTTGAGCCAGGCCTCAGCGATATTCTGGTTCTGGGCAATCGCTGCATTGGCGGCATTCAGGCCGTCCTGGTAATTCCCCATAATATTGAGTATTCCTGCTTTCTGGGTCAGTGCCAGGGTAAAATTTGGCTGGATCGATAACGCCTTTTCGGTTTCGGCAAGGGCATCCTGGAATTTCCCCTGCGAAGCAAGATCGGAACCATTGTTATAGGCGTTGATGGCATCGATGTTCTGTCCTGACATGTATATCGGCGTATCATTCCCTGCAGCGGATACCGGTATCACCACAATCAGGACAAATGAGATGACGATGCATGCGATAAATCCTATCTTTTTATAGTTCAATTCTCTCATACTATCTCCTTTTTTGTCTGTTACTCAACGTTTAATATCTTCTTCAGGGACCGGATCATCCCTGCGTGAGAATTGTCTGGACGATCAGGTACCAAGGATACGTGATCAGCACAACAATCCGGGTGTTTTTTTTGTGAGTGATTCACATTTCGAATCGTACTCGTGGCAGGGAAGTTAGTATAGTATGAGGCCAGATAACTCGTCTGATAATTATGGCAAATGAAACTCTTACCGGGAACAGTGCAATGGCTATAACCGGTGCAATTGTAGTGGCAATTCTGATATATATCACCACAACTTCATTGTTGTGGGCAGTAGTTGTGGGCCTGATCGCGGGTTATATCCTTATCGGAGTAAGGATTGTGCGACCTACCCACCGGATCCTTATCGAGTTCCTCGGTAAGTACCAGCGGTATGGCGGGCCAGGCCTGTACTGGATTATCCCCGGCATCCAGAAACTGTATTCGGTGAATATCACTGAAAAGCTCGTCAATGTAGACCGGCAGGAGATCATCACCAGTGATAACCTGAATGCCTTCGTCGACGCACAGATTTACTTCAAAGTGAAGGAAGACGAGGTGCATGTAAAGGCATCCCAGTATTACGTGTTCAACTACGAGTACCAGATCGTATCGCTCGCACGTACCACGCTCCGTAATATCATCGGTGGAATGACCCTGAAAACAGCGAACAGTGAACGAAACACCATCAATAACAACCTTGCAGAAGCGCTTAAAAAAGAGACGGCTTTGTGGGGGATTGACATAGTCCGCGCAGAATTAAAAGAGATCCAGCCACCACCTGACGTGCAGGAAACCATGAACAAGGTGGTAAAAGCACTCAATGAGAAAGTTGCTGCAATAGATTTTGCCACCGCTACTGAGACCAATGCAGATGGCCAGCGGCGTGCCGCGATCAAGCAGGCAGAAGGAATCAGGCAGGCAACAATCCTGGAGGCAGAAGGTAAGGCAGAATCCATCCGGCTTGTAAACGAGGCTGCGAACAAGTATTTCATAGAAAATGCACAGATCTTAAAACAACTGGAAGTGACCCAGGCCTGCCTTGAAAAGAATACGAAAATTATCGTCCCGTCGGGCCAGAGCGTGGTGAACATTATCGGTGGTTTTGGCGATACCAGTTCCCCGACTTCTCCTTCCGAATCCTCCGGAACCGCAACGGTACTGAAAACCCTCGGGATGGGGAGCGGGAAATACTAAATCCAAATGTGAAGCGACCCCCATCATCCGCTTTTTTCCACGATGGACATCTTTTAATTTTCCCGCGGAGTACCACATTGTCTATGCAGATACTGGTTGTCTATGCTTCAAGGAAGGGGTCAACAGAGGAAATAGCGTTGACTATTGGGAAAGAACTGGAAAACGGGGGGCATCAGGCCAGGGTCTCCCATTTGAAGGATGTTTCCTCGCTTGATGGGTATGATGCGGTAGTTATGGGTGCCCCGGTATATACAGGTCATATTGACGATGACCTCCGGAAATTTGTCGAAAGGAACAAAATCGGGCTGAAAAATATTCCCGTCGCAGCATTTGCGGTAGGATTAGCGCCGGTAAACCCGAAGATCGGCTCGGTTGCGACCATCGGGGAACAGCTCAAAGGTATTGTCGTTCCGGTTAACCTGGTGGCGATGAAGGTGTTTGCCGGAAAACTGGATCCGGCGCAGCATTCGTTTATGACGAAAACTATGATTTCCCTCATGAAAGCCCCCACCGGGGATTTTCGGGACTGGGACGTGATCAAAGAGTGGGCAAAGAGCCTTCCAGGATTATTTGGGACCTGGAATGCAAGCGTTTTTCCAAACCGGCAGGAAAAAAATCTAAAATATTGAGGGGAGTCGCAACATGGTGAAGGTGGGTGTACACGTATCAATTGCAGGATCGATTGAAAAAGCGGTAGAGCGGGCGGAATCGGCCTCCTGCGACACGTTCCAGATATTTTCGAGGAACCCCAGGGGGTGGGCCTGGAAAGACCTCCCGGATGAAAATGCACAGGCTTTCCGGGATGCGCTGAAGAAGACCTCAATATTCCCCCCTGTCGATCACATGCCCTATCTCCCCAACCTTGCCGGCCCGAACCCGGATTACTACGAAAAATCCGTTGCAACGCTTAACGCAGAACTGAAGCGTTGCGGGCAGCTCGGGATCCCGTACCTTGTTACCCACCTGGGTCACCACACGGGAATGACTATCGAAGATGGCAGGCAGAAGGTAATCAGCGCAATTAACCTGGCTCTTGGCGAAGCTCCCAATGACGTGATGCTGCTCCTTGAGAATACGGCTGGTGAGAAGAACGGGGTGGGGAATACCTTCGAAGACATAAGTGCCGTGCTGGACGGGGTCCGTGACCGGCACCGGACCGGTGTCTGCTTTGACACGTGCCATGCCTTCGGGGCGGGGTATGATCTCCGGACTGATGATGCGATTGAAGAGACTACCGGAAGGTTTGATAAATTAATCGGGCTTGGTGAAATCCGTGTCATCCACTGTAACGACTCGAAAGGAGAACTTGGCAGTGGCCTTGACCGGCACGAGCACATCGGGATGGGATACATCGGGGAAGAAGGGTTCCGGAGGATACTCCGGCACGAGCCGTTTTCCCGTCTCCCCCTTATCTGCGAGACCCCGGTTGATGCCCGGAGGGATGATGCGGGAAATATCGCAAAGGTCCGGGAACTTGCCGGTTAGCCGTCCCTCCCGGGATTCGCTGATGAACCATCCCCGCAAATATCTGCCGGTCACATCGGTCCAATAACGGGAATGCCGCCGTAACAAAGCACAGGGGTCAGAGGACTTAACTACGTAAGGCCTGCCAGCCTCCCCAAAAAAGAATAAATGCTCTAAAAATGTCCGGGTGCCGTTTGGGTTTCAGAGCACCTTGACCACCATCAGGGTGATATCGTCATACTGGGGCATCTTCCCGCTAAAGGCAAAGACCGCCCTGATAATATTCTCCATTATCTCACTTGCCGGACCCAAAGATGCGCCTTTGATCGTATCCATCAGTCGTTCGACCTCAAACATCTCCTCCTTCTCGTTGATTGCCTCCGTTACACCATCCGTGTAAAGAAGGATTATATCACCCGGTGCCAGTCCGACTTCAGCCTGGGAATACTCTGCATCATCCATGATCCCGATCGCGATACCTGTTGATTCAAGTTCCTCGGTCTTTCCGCTACCGCCACGAAAAATAATCGGTGGGTTATGGCCGGCATTGACATAGGTCAGTTTCCTCTCTTTTTCATCGATGACCCCGTAAAAAAGGGTGACAAACATCCCCGTCTTGGAATCGGCTGAAATAATTACATTGGCATGGGCAATTATTTCTGAAGGAATTTTAAACCAGGTGGACGATACCCGGACAATAACCCGGGAAAGGGCCATGAACAGGGCTGCAGGGACCCCTTTCCCGGAAACATCTGCAACCAGTATGCCCATACGGCTTTCGGAAAGCGGGATCACTTCAAGGGGGACAACATCAAAAAAGTCCCCCCCGACCTCTTTGGCGGGAAGACTGGTCGCTGCGATATCATATCCCTTGAGCTGGGGAATGGTTTCAGGGAGAAAACTGCGTTGTATATCGGCTGCAATCTCCAGCTCTGCATTTTTCCTTGCCATTTCGTGTTCCAGTTTGTCTTTCTCCCGCCGGGTCTTCCGCTCGTCCAGCAGGTTGTGAATGATGGTGGTGAAAATGAAAACGCCAACCGCATTGATCGCGATCATGGGGATCGCCACGACGGTGATGATCATTACGACCTGTGATGCCGGGGTAGCGACAAGGATCGTAATAAGGGATATTAACGATTCAACGAGGATAGTAAAAATAACGGCATATTTACTGGAAATCAACTCCTTTTTATTCACAAGGTAGACTATCCCGCTGAGTAGACCTGCAAGGACCGGGGCAACGAATCCCGTATACATGTAGGGCCCGCCCTGCGCCATCCGGTATGTACCTCCTATGAGTCCGGCACCAATCCCGACTACAGGTCCGCAGGTAAGTCCGGCGATAATTGGCCCCAGGTCCCGGACATTCAGTACTGCACCGTTTAATGAAACCCCGCTGATGGTCCCGTATACGGACAGGCTCCCGAATACGATGATAAGGAGGACCTGGGTGGATAGCCGGGGGTGGTGTTCGAGGACTTCAAGAAAATACCTGCTCCTCGTAAAAAGGTACGCAAAAACAATGATCACGCAGATCATCTGGAAGAGCGTGATCAGGCTTTGGAGGATGTTGGTTTCCATGAACACAGATCTATTCGTTCATGATAAAAATTCCGCGATTTGAAGATCGATGCACAGGAGTAATCAGCAGGCTCGTAAATCTGGCTGTAAATATCCGTTCTCCAGCGATCAGAAGGTAAAAAAGGGCGGATCCATCATTTTTATGAAGTATCATGGGGATACTCTTACTAGCGCCGGAAAACAACATGGGTGTTACCGGAATTGGTGATACATGTCTGAACCAGGTCCTTCGAACGGTGGCACTGTTGGTATATCCGGAATGGGATATTACATACCCGATGGTGTCCTGACGAGCCTCGAGATGTCCAGGCGTTCCGGGATTCCTGAACCTGTGTTCCTGGAGAAGATCGGCCTCGAGAGGAAACATATCGCGGGGCCCGGGCTTCATCCTGCAGAAATGGCGGTTCGGGCAGCCAATATTGCGATTGAAAATGCCGGGATTGATCCCCGGGAGCTTGACCTTGTGGTGTATTGTGGCCTGGGCCACTACGATTACCGGTTCTGGTCGCCCGCTGCAAAAGTCCAGGATGAAACGGGGGCAAAAAATGCGTGCTCGTTTGAGCTCAGGAACGGCTGCAATGGTGGAAACCTGGGGTTATACACCTGTAAAGAGCTGCTTCTTGGTGATCCTGAAAAAGAGTATGCCCTGGTGGTATGCGCCGAAAAGCTCTCCATGGCAATTAATTACCAGGACCCCCGTTCAGTTTCCGGCTTCTCATTTGCGGACGGTGCAGCGGCTGCGGTGCTTGAGAAAAATAATTCGTCCAACCAGCTCCTGGCATACGCTGGTATCACCGATGGTTCACTGGTTGACTATGTCAAAATTCCCCATGGTGGGACGAAGAACCCTCCATCAGGGTACCCACCCACCGAAAATGATTTTTTTTTATCCGTCGATGACCCGGAAGGCCTCGACCAGATCTTTTCCCGGATCTACCTGAAAAATTACCTGTATATCATCAACGAAGCACTGAGAAAAAGCGGGTATTCTTCCCGTGATATTGATTACCTGTTCATGAACCAGGTCAAACGGAGCCTGACACACCATATCATGGAAGGCCTCGGCCTCGACCTGTCACAAACGATGATCACGATGAACGAGTACGGGCACATGGGGTCTGTTGATACCCTGTTCGCACTCGCGAGGGCACGCGAAGAAGGGTGGATGCAGCCGGGCAAACTCGTGGTGCTTGCAGGGAGTGCCATCGGGTTTACATGGGCAGCGACCGTGTTGAAATTTTAACCATGAAATGATGCCTCATTTGGCTGCATCGTTCCGTTTCATGATACTGGCAGAGCCATTTTCATCGTCTAAAAGCCAGGTAGTTTAAACCGGGAGATCCATCTGTTCCTGCTCCCGGAATTGTACCATGTTTGTGAGGCATTCGTTGTAAGGGGTTGCTATCCCGTGTTTTTCCCCAAACTTCGTGATCGCCCCGTTCATGAAACCGACCTCGGTTCTTCTCCTGCACCTGATATCCTGCAGCATCGATGAGGTATGCGTGCTCATGACCGGGATGAGTTCATTTTTCAGGTAAGCCAGGTAGTCATCCGGTGTGTCCCACTGGAGTGTCACCCCTTCAGCACCTGCAACCTGGAATACTTCACGCGTGATCCCTGATATAATCAGCCAGGCCGGACCCCGGGTAAGCATACCATACCTCACACCCAGCACGGCACTAATCGGGTTTAACGTGCAGCTGATAAGGTTTTTAGACCATAACCTGTCTTTAATATCCCCTGTTGCCCTTGCAGGGATCCCGGCGTCGTTAAAAATCTCTGCCAGCTGGGTGACCGTGCTGTCCATTCCGGTGGGGAATCTCCCAAAAAATGTTTCCCCTGCATCGGCAGTCACACATACCGTGTGTTCATCCTGGCGGATGTACCCCGACATTACGACGCCGCCAATCACACGATTGGAGAAACCGGAAATAATCTCCTCGGACCCGAGACCATTCTGCAGGCTTACAACATCGGAGTCCCGGAGTAGCCCTTCATAACTCTGGCACACCTCCTGCGTGCTATAGGCCTTCGTGCTGACAAGGGTATAGTCAAAATGCACCCCTGATGGAGGCCTGCTGCAGCAGGGGAACCAGTAGGTCCGGCTACCCCATGCCCCTTCCAGGTCCAGGCCCTGTTCTGAAATAGTCCTTGCGGGGCCTTCCCGGGTTATTGCGGTGACATTAACCACTTCTGATAGTTTTGCAGCGATTCCAAGACCTACTGCACCTGCCCCAAGAATTAGTACGTTCACACTGGTTACCCGGATTATTTGTATAATTTCTAGGCCTCTGTTTTTTAAAAGAGTGTTGGTTTACCTGCTCGTCACCCGATGGGAGTAAAACTCGCCCGGGATTTTTCCAAATGCTTATGTGTCCTGGAAAAGTAAATAAAACTATCAGGAACCGTGGCTTTCAATAGCTGGGAAAAGGGTATACGATGTTGTTTCTTTCAGAAAAAGAAAAAAAACAATGGACTGAATATGCAAGTTCCATTTTCGGGGAAAATCTATTACCGGATTTTTTTAAAGGGGCTGTCCGTGAAAACTTGAAATCCGCCTTTAATTTTTATGCAGGCGCCTATCTTGCAGCCAGGGGGAAGAACCGTCAGGCAATTGAATGGCTCCGGGCGGGGGCGCTGAATGAAGAGGAGGGGTTGTTTTCATCGACGTTTCTCCTTGGTTTCCTGGAACGGCATAACGGGGAGCTCATAATGCCATCCCTGCCGTTTGAAGACCCAAAACGATTCATTCATTTTGCTGGCGTGCCCGCCATGAAGAAGGCACGTGAGAACTTTATCCAGCAGGCAGGGCATACGCTGCCCAGGTTTGCGAAACCCGTCTCATTCATGGATATCGGGTGCGGGGATGGTTCGCTGACCGTCCGGCTGCTTTCTCACCTGCTGGCTACCGGAAGGATAGATGAACTTCGGGAAATACTCCTGGTAGACTCTTCAGACGCGATGATAACGCTTGCAAAAAAGAATATCGTTGAATCCTTCCCTGATACCCTTGTCAGGACTGAAAACTGCAGGGTGCAGGACTTTTCCTGCCGCATCGACCACCGTTTTGACATTGCCATGAGTTCGCTGGCTTATCACCACATGCCGGCTGAGGATAAAAAAACCTCGATCTCACAGTTAAAACCATGGATTAACCATTTCCTGCTCTTTGAACTCGATGCCAACAACGATTTGCCCGAATTGTTTTCACCGGAACTTGCGTTGTCTGTGTACCAGTCCTACGGGAGAGTGATCGACTTTGTCTATGCCCATGATGCTCCTGTCGATGTGGTCACCGACTGCGTGGACTCGTTCCTGATGACAGAACTGGTATCTATGATGACGCAGGCAAGAGGGGTACGAACGGATTACCATATGCTGAGAAGTCAGTGGAATGATCTGTTTCACTCTCAACTTGGCCCGGAATTTACCCTCCTATGCGATTCAAACTGTTATGCCGATGAATATATTACGCTTTTTACCATGCATTACGGGAGAGGGGAATGAACCGTTCCGGATAGTGAATATATTGAGGATGGTTATCCATCAACAACCAGACAAACCGGGGGATCAATACAAAAATTCATAGGATTACAATACCGTTGTCCTTTATGGTACAGGTGCGACGTGTCAAGCAGGTATTCAAGGGCATATGCAACAATTGAAGGGGCCGGTGTACACCTTCACCGGGCATTCGGGTACGGGGAAGTCCCGCTTTTCGACCCGTTCCTGATGCTTGATGACTTTCGTGCCGGCGATAACCCCCAGGATTATCTTCGCGGGTTCCCGTGGCACCCGCACCGGGGGATCGAGACGGTTACCCATATGCTCGAGGGAAATGTTGAACACGGGGACAGCATGGGCAATGCAGGGGTTGTCAGTGCCGGGGATGTCCAGTGGATGACGGCCGGGTCGGGGATTATCCACCAGGAAATGCCGAAGCCCGTACATGGCAGAATGGGGGGGTTTCAGCTCTGGGTGAACCTGCCAAAGTCCCATAAGATGATGGCTCCCCGCTACCAGGAAGTAAAACAACTCCGGATCCCAACTACAACACCCGTACCGGGCGTATCCGTTAAGGTTATTAGTGGTGAATTTGGGGAGGTCAGGGGCCCGGTGCAGGATATTGTCACGTCCCCGTCTTATTTTGATATCTGCATGGAAGAAGGGGCCAAATTCACCTGTCCCACAAGAAAAGGAGATACCGTTGCAGTGTATGTGACCGGGGGGACCGGGACATTCGGGGATATCCCCGGGACTCCCGTTGGAAACCGTGACCTGCTGCTCCTTGGTGATGATGATGAGGTGAACGCCGTTTCTCATACCGGTCCATTGCGGTTCCTGCTTTTTTCCGGGAAACCTCTCGGGGAGCCTGTGGCCTGGGGTGGCCCGATTGTGATGAATACACAGGAGGAACTCAGGCAGGCATTTTCTGAATACCGGATGGGGACCTTCATTAAGGAGAAACAGGCAATCAAACTGGCAGGAGACTAGACATATGTGGTGCGGGTCCGCGAACGATGTCATTGGAAATGGCTGAAACCGGACCTTCTCTTCCGGATATGGTGGGTAAGAAAGAGTTTTCTAAACCAGGACAAGAACTCTCAACCATCAGTACACGGGATAATATCCGGTTTATGAATGTCCCCACCGGTTACCGCCAGATTTACGAAGTCCCCGAGTACCGGTTTTCCGATATCAGAAAAGACGATATCGTCGTTGATATTGGTGCAAATGTCGGGGCTTTCTGTATCAGGGCGGCATATTATTCTTCATTTGTTTACGCGGTAGAGCCTCTCACCAGCGAGACCCTGCAACAAAATATCCAATTGAACGATGTTTCTGTCACCGTGCTGGAATGCGCATTAGGGGAGGGGAATATCCAGGGCATCAGCTGGGACGGAGTACGCAAGGACATACAGACCGTTTCATTGAAAACGATTATCGGCATGACGGGGGGTTGCGATTTTCTTAAATGTGACTGTGAAGGAGCAGAGTGGCTGATAGACCCGCATGACCTTGGGCCGATACGCCGGATAGAGATGGAACTTCATCTCCCTCCCATAAGCGGGCCCCCCAATCCCCGGTTTCTTGATTATATCAGCCGTAATTACAACTTCCAGGTGGATTATATGCCAACTCATGCCCCGCTCGGGCTTCTTGGGTATCTTCATGCGACCCGGGACTCCGAAAGTCCCTGGTGATGACTCTGGCCGGGTGCAGGATAAAATGTATGCGGAATGCCTGGCACCGTCTGGATAAATGCCTTGGATATGGCTGGTTGTTGGTCCACTGTCCGGGAATACGGGCAGGGAATACCAAAACCGTATAAATTGCCCTGGAAAAAAGTATATCCCGCATTCCGGGCAGCGGCGAACGTGTTCCCGGCGGTGTTGCCACTTATAAAGGAAAACAGCGTACCCATATACAACGTGAAAGCGCAGTTCGACGGCAAGGAAGTCCGGCTTGGAAAAGATGCAAGGGTGCTCTACGAGCAGAGCGGGTACGGGAGGCCTGAGAAGGATGGCTCACAGCTCCGTCTTGCCCCGGTTGAGGCGCTCTATCTCATCCACCGGAACCGTATTGAAATCCCGGGGTTTGATTTTGACCGGCTATTGTCTGCGTTTACAACAGAACCCAACTTCCTGCGGAGTTACCTCGTGTACCGGGACCTCCGCGAGAGGGGGTATGCGGTACAGACCGGGCCCCATGATTTCAGGGTGTTTCGCCGGGGGGAACGGCCTGGCACCGGGCAGTCAAAGTACATGGTCCGTGTCCTGTCAGAACGTGACATGATCGATTTCGGCGTACTGGTGCGGGAGTTTTCCGCATCTGCGCATATGAGAAAACAGCACGTTCTCGCCGTGGTTGATGATGAAAATGAGCTCACCTACTACGAGATCAAGGTGCCGTCCCTCCCGGAGATCGGACCACCTGTCACCCCCGGACCATTGAAAGGTACGTTATGTGGAAGATCTGCAGTCCTGTCCGTCCCGGACGATACGAGGTGTGTCCCCCCACCAGAAGAACTGCAGCCCGGCAAACAATCCAGGGCCGCCACGGCAATACCTGGGCAGGGTACACAGGTGGTGTCATCCGGGCCCCCCCCGTGTCCATCTCTCGAAACCCCAATCCCGGGTTCAACCGGCTCCCTGGTAGGCTCTTTCGGTATGCGATTTGACCGTACACGGTTAGTCCTGTCGTCGCTTGAGACCCTTTACCTGATGCAGGCAGGATCCCTGGCACTTTTCCGCGAGGGAAAACCCGTGACCAGGGACGAATACCTGCAGATTGCAACAATTTCAGATCTGGAGATGGGGGAAAAGGTGCTGGTCTACGGCGACCTGCGGGAGCATGGCTATACCCCGAAGACCGGGTACAAGTTCGGTCACCATTTCAGGGTGTACACCGGTACAAAGGTCCACTCGGAGATGCTCGTCCATGCCGTTGCCACGGCGGGTGCGATGCCGATGAGCACCATTTCACGGTCGGTCCGCCTCTCACACAGTGTGAAAAAGAAGATGTTGTTTGGCTGCGTACATACTGCAGGCATTCACTATATCGAATTTGCCCGGATAAAACTCTGAACTATCTACATGATCCGATACGCATCATAACTACATCACAGGAACCGTGCCCACCGTCATGTCCCCGGAGATCAACCCATGGTCGAGTCAGCCTTCGCTTGAGATCGAGAAAACATTCTCCGAATTCGGCATTTCGCCGATTGGGGACGCAATCGCTAAGCTGCCCGAAGTCCCGTACTTTATCCGCCGGGGGATTGTCCTCGGGCATCGTGATTACCAGGTAATCGCTGACGCAATACACAACCGCCGCCAGTTCCATATCCTGACCGGGTTCATGCCATCCGGTCACCCGCATCTCGGTCACCTGATGGTGATGAAAGAGGTCGTCTGGCATGTCCGGCAGGGTGGAAATGGTTACATCACGATTGCTGACCGGGAAGCCCATGCGGTCCGTGGCCTCTCATGGGAAAAATGCAACGAGTTTGGGAAGGAGTACCTCTCCTGCCTCTACGCGCTGGGGTTTGAAGGGCAGACCTACTTCCAGAGTAGAAACGACCGGCTCAAGGACCTTGCATTCGAGGCGGCGACCAAGGTGAACTTCTCGGAACTTGCGGCAATTTACGGTTTTGGTGCTGATACCGACCTTGCCCACGCTGACAGCGTGATTACGCAGGTGGCCGACATCCTCTACCCACAAATCGACCGCGAGCCGGCACCGACGCTGGTGCCCGTCGGGATCGACCAGGACCCGCATATCCGGCTTACCCGGGGGATCGCCCACAAGATGAGGATGTTCACGATTGAGGAGCGGGACGGCTATATCAGTGTCCGATCCAAAAATGCACCGGAGGAAGCGCTCGAGGCGGTCAGGAAAGCGTTCCCTCATGCAAAGAAGCATGCAGGGCATGTTGATATCAAGGGAGCGCAGTGTACGAACGTTGCCGCAACCGTGCGGGAGATCGAGCGGGCACACGGCGGGTTTGCCTTCTACACCCCCTCGTCCACGTACCATATCTTCATGCCCGGTCTTACCGGCGGGAAGATGTCCTCGAGTATCCCCGAGAGTATCATCTCCTTCTACGAGCCCGAGGCCACGGTGAGAAAGAAGGTGATGAGCGGAATCACCGGTGGAAGGATGACTCTTGAAGAGCAGAAACGCCTTGGCGGCGAGCCTGAAAAATGCTCGATATTCCTCCTCAACCTCTTCCACATGGTAACGGACGATGCAGAACTTGCGGAGATACGAAGGAAATGCACGGCCGGGGAGGTCACCTGCGGGCAATGCAAGAAGGACACTGCCGAGCGGGTGGTGGCGTTCCAGAAAGACTTCCGGGAGAAGATGGACGCGTGTGCAGATATGATACGGGTGTGACAATGGCAGAACTGACGCAGAACGAGAAGCGGTTGCTTGCAACCCTGGAAAAAGAAAAGAAGACTGATGCCCCGCATCTTGCAGGCCTGTTAAATACGACTCCTGAGGCAGTGGTGCAATGGGCCTATCTTTTACAGGACAATGGACTTGCCACGGTCGACCGGAATGTTGCCAAGGAATTCACATATACCGATGAAGGGAAGGTCTACTTACAGAAAGGGCTTCCCGAGACGCAACTTTTAGAGAACATCGGGACGGGAACAACCCTTGCCGATATACAGAAGCTTGAGTCTTTCAGGATCGGGTTCGGTCAGTTAAGAAAGAAATGCCTTGTGAAGGTTGAAGGTACCTCCATTGTCAAGGCGACTGGTGCATCCACCGAAGCGTATGAACATGCCTTAAAAAATCCCTCTGCAACTGACACGGCGACAATAGAGATTGTCAAGCGTGGCCTCCTGCAGGAGACCGAGACGGTCCGGTACATCATCGCCATCACTCCTGAAGGGCTCGCGTTTGCGCAGAAAGGCCTCGATCTCCGCAAGGAGACTGGCACGCTCACCAGGGAGCAGATTATATCGGGTGAATGGAAAGACCTCAATCTTCGTAAATACGATGTGAACAAGCTCCCGAAGAAGGCGTATCCCGGGAAGGTCCACCCCTACCAGCGGATCATCGCCGAGATGCGGGAGATCCTTCTCGAGATGGGGTTCGAGGAGCTCTATGGTGGGATCGTCCAGCAGTCCTTCTGGAACTTTGACGCCCTCTTCCAGCCGCAGGACCACCCGGCCCGCGAGATGCAGGACACCTTCTACCTCAGGGAAACCCTCCCGCTTCCTGACGGGTATGAGAAGGTAAAAGCCATGCATATCTCCGGTGGTAACACATCCTCGACCGGCTGGGGTGGGGTATGGAAGGAGGAGAAGGCCGAGCAATGCGTGCTGCGTACCCACACAACAAGCGTGTCGATACAGCACCTTGCGAATAACCCTAATCCTCCGATCAAAGCGTTCTGCATCGGCAGGGTCTACCGGCGCGAAACCATTGATACCACTCATCTTGCCGAGTTTGAGCAGCTCGAGGGGGTCGTAATGGACGAGGGTGTCACGTTCGGAAACCTGCTCGGGATACTCCGGGAGTTCTATCACCGCATGGGCTTTACCGGAGTACGGTTCAAGCCCTCCTATTACCCCTATACCGAGCCGAGTCTCGACGCCGAAGTCTATGTCGAGGGTCTTGGCTGGATCGAGATGGGCGGCGCTGGTGTATTCCGCGAGGAAGTCACCGCCCCGCTCGGCATTAATTTCCCGGTCCTTGCATGGGGGCTCGGTGTGAGCCGGATAGCGATGCTACGGCTCGGGCTGAAAGACCTCCGGTACCTCCACCAGAGTGATATTGCGTTCCTCCGCGAGATGCCGATACTTCGCATTACAAAGGATGGTGTCTGAAATGGCCGTCATCACCCTCCCTTACAAGTACCTCGAACGGCTCACCCGGACCGACAGGAAGACGATCCTTGACAAGGTCGCATTCATCGGTTCTGACGTGGAGCGGATAGAAGAAGATCATGCTGACGTGGAATTCTTCCCGGACCGACCCGACCTCTTCTCACCCGAAGGTGTCGCCCGGGCCATGCGTGGCTATCTCGGGATCGAGACCGGGCTGCCTGTGTATTCGGTAACGCCATCAGGGATCTCATTCACCGTCGACCCGAAACTTGCAGATATCCGTCCTGTTCTTGGTGCAGCAGTCATACGGGGGGTCGAATTCGATGACGAGTCGATCATGAGTATCATGTCCCTGCAGGAATCGCTCCACTGGGCAGTCGGCCGGGGAAGGAGCAAGGTTGCGATCGGCATCCATGACCTCGACACGGTTCACCCACCGTTCCGCTACATTGCCTCACCCAGGAGCCGGGCGTTTGTTCCCCTCGATTATACTGAATGGATGTCCATGGAGGATATCCTCGAACAGCACCCGAAAGGCAGGGATTACGCGAAGATAGTAAAAGATTTCCCTCTTTTCCCGCTGATCGTGGACTCGCACGACCATGTCCTCTCGTTCCCCCCGATCATAAATGGCGAAAGGACCCGGGTAACCATAGATACGAAGAATATCCTCCTTGATACGACCGGGACCGATCAGCGGGCCGTCAGTGTCGCGGTCAACATTATCTGCACGGCAATGGCTGAGGCAGGAGCGAGTATTGAAAGCGTTGAGATTGGTGGCGTGCAGACCCCGACTCTTGCTCCTGTAGAGCGTAATGTCAGCGTACAGGAATGTTCCCGCCTTCTCGGCATCGACCTGACCCCGGCAACAATGGCATCGCTCCTTGAGAAGATGCGGTTTGGTGCCAGGCCGTCAGGTGACGACAGGGTGATCGTGCAGGTACCCTGTTACCGGGCGGATATCATGCACGACTGGGACCTTTTTGAGGACGTCGCCATCGCGTACGGTTACGATAAGATCCAGGACCTGCCACCTGATACCTTCACGGTGGGCAAACCCCACCCCGTCCAGGTCAGGGCGGCCCTTGTCCGCGAGGCCTTCTGCGGCCTTGGTTACCTTGAAGTGATGCCGTTTACGCTGACGAGTGAGGATGTCCTCTATAAGAAAATGCAGCGGGAGGACCGCCCGGGAGTCCTTCATGTCATGCACCCGATCAGCATCGAGAACACGGTAGTCAGGACAGACCTCCTCCCTCTTCTCCTTGAATTCCTGACCATGAACCGGCACCGGGAACTCCCTCAGCGCCTTTTTAGCGTTGGTGACGTGGTGAACTCCTGCCTTACCTACCAGCATGCAGCAGGTGTCAGTACCCACAGGGATGCAGATTTCTCGGAAGCCTATGCATCGGCCGATGCGGTGCTCCACGAGCTCTCCCTGGACTATGTAGTGAGGGAATCAGCTGACGAGGCTTTCATAGAAGGGCGCCGGGCCGATATTATCGTGGCCGGCAAAAAAGTAGGGGTATTCGGTGAGATTCATCCCGCCGTGCTGAACGCATTCTATCTTGAACAGTCCGTTGCAGCGTTCGAGATTGACATCAGATGCGTATCGGGATCTGACGGGAAGCAAGATAGTTCTTGACCGACTGGACCGTCATTTCACCGTAGTGGAATACACTGGCGGCGAGGCAGGCATCTGCCTTTCCCCGAGTAAACCCGTCGTAGAAGTGTTCGTAGGTCCCCACACCGCCACTTGCGATGACCGGGATACCGGCTGCGTCTGAGATGGCAGCCGTGATGGGAATATCAAAACCCCCTTTTGTGCCGTCTGTTTCCATGCTGGTGAGCAGGATCTCTCCTGCACCCCGCTCTTCTCCTGCTTTTGCCCAGCTAATTGCATCGATCCCGGTAGACTTGCTCCCCCCGTAAATGACCACTTCGTACCAGCAGGTACTGCCGTCCTGGAGCAGGACCGGGGTTCCTTCCGGGTTCGGGGTAAAATTTCTCCGCACGTCCATTGCGAGCACAACGCACTGCGTGCCGAACCGCTCTGCACCGCGCCTGATGAGGTCAGGGTCATGGACTGCACTCGTGTTGATGCTTACTTTGTCCGCACCGGCACGGAGGATCGCATGGATATCATCAATGCTCCTGATGCCCCCGCCTACGGTAAGTGGCAGGAATAACCGGTCTGATGCCCGCCTGATAACGTCAATAAGGGTACCCCTGTTCTCCTTTGAGGCAGTAATATCAAGAAATACGACCTCGTCTGCACCCTGGTCATTGTACCGCTGGGCAAGTTCCACCGGGTCACCCGCGTCCCGGAGCTCCAAAAATTGAGTCCCTTTTACCACTCTGCCATCTTTTATATCGAGGCAGGGGATGATCCGCCTGGTCAGAACCATGGAGTACCATTCCCGGAGAAGAGTATATCATGGTTATCCCTCCGGGAACCGGTTCCTGTACCGGCAGTAGAGCTATTAAGTAATTTGCAGGTCAATCAGATAGGGATAGCCTGCAGAACGTCGCCGTTTCGAAAAGCGGTAGTTCGCGCCGTTACATAACCGGTGAAGCCCTGGTGCGATATGGGGATTCCCGGTTTTTCGGACCTGCAGGGACATGTTGGTGAAGAATGGATTCCGGAGAGTTGAAAATCGAATGGGCACGGCAGTATATGCCGGTGCTCTCAATAATTAAGGAAGAATTTGTGAAGTCCCAGCCGTTCCAGGGCATAAAAATTGGCATGGCTCTTCACGTGGAAGCAAAGACTGCAAACCTGGTATCGGCACTTGCTGCAGGTGGCGCTGAAGTGTTCATCACCGGCTGCAACCCTCTTTCAACGCAGGACGATGTGGCTGTTGCGTTAAACCGGGTAAAGAATGTGCACTGCTACGCACGCCGAGGCGCCAATAATTCCGAATATTACGAAGCGATTGACAAGGTACTCGACGCGAAACCCCAGATCACCATCGATGACGGAATGGACCTCATCTACCAGATCCACACCAAGCGGCAGGAGCTCCTCGATACAACAATCGGGGGATGCGAAGAGACGACAACCGGCATACACCGCCTCCGGGCCATGGCACGTGAAGGCGCGTTAAAATTCCCGGTGATTGCGGTCAATGATACCCCGATGAAACACTATTTTGACAATGTTCACGGGACCGGGGAAAGTGCCCTTACCGCGATTATGGTGACGACGAACATACTGGTTGCCGGTAAGCATGTAGTGGTCGCAGGATACGGGTTTTGCGGACGCGGGCTTGCAGGGAAACTCCACGGGCTTGGCGCACGGGTAATCGTTACAGAAATTGACCCGAGACGGGCACTGGAGGCGTACATGGACGGGTTCACCGTCATGCCGATGGACAAGGCAGCCGCCATCGGGGAGATCTTCATCACGACGACGGGAAATACCCACATCATTGTTGAACGGCACTTCAATGTCATGAAAGACGGGGCAATTCTTGCAAATGCGGGGCATTTCAACGTTGAAATTGATGTTGACTGGCTTGAGCACCATAACGGCGGTGTTGTGCGCCGGGACGGTATTGATTCGTACCGTGTTGGCGGAAAGACTCTTCATGTCCTTGCTGAGGGCCGGCTTGTCAACCTCGCGACTCCAAAGGGCATGGGTCACCCGGTTGAGGTGATGGACCTGTCATTCGCGCTCCAGGCCCTCTGTGCAAAGCATGTTGCAACACATGGCAAATCGATGGGAGCAGGAGTGTTCGATGTCCCGCAGGAGATTGATGAACAGGTCGCGAGGATGAAACTCGACGCACTGGGATTCCAGATCGATTCACTTACCCCTGACCAGCGCACGTACATGTCCAGCTGGGATATCGGAACATAAGCCACCATACTGTGGCCCTTGGGCACCAGGGAAACCAGGGCCCGGAAGATCATTCTTTTTTTGTAATAGTGTCTCTCACACAGAAGAGGTATTCCTGTGCGTACCCCGCATACGGTCCAAAATAATCCTGTGCATATCGCCTGAGATATTCGTAATTCGCTTTTTCCCCGGACCTGAGGTAGTGCTGCCTGATAATCCTTTCAATCCACACATCAACGGGGACTGCTTCGAGCCGTCCGAAACCAAAAAGGAGGACACAGTCCGCCACTTTACGGCCAACTCCCCGGTAATGCATAAGTTCTTTCCGTGCCTCCTCGTAGGGCAGGTTGTGGATGGTATCTACCCACCCGGGATTCGCTTGAATTTCCTGTGCCACATGGCAGAGGAACGGGGCCCGGTAACCGAGGCTGCATGCCCGTACCTGGCATTCCTCAGCCCCGGCGAGGGCTTGCCGGGTTGGAAAGGAAAAACATGGCACACCATCGGAACTGATTTCATTGCCGAATTCCCGGCACAACAAGCTAATCCGGCGCTTGATCGAGGGAATGTTCGTGAAGGTCGCGATGATATAGGAGACCAGGCACTCCCATGGCGGCTGCCTGATAATCCGAAGTCCCCTGCACTCTTCGATCGCCCGGTGAATGACCGGGTCGCGATCTATTTCAGACAGGACCCGGGGAAGGTCGAGGTCGAGCGAAAAATAATGGCGGATGAACGGCTCGTCCGCGCCATCCCATGTGAGTCGGTCTCCGTTCTGCTGAATCCTGATTAACCTGTCCCCGACTATCCCTGCCCACCAGTCGCCAGTCCTGGCCCAGCGGAACACCTGCCCGCACGAGAGGGTTTTATCCAGGTTGAAGGGTTGATCGGTTGAAAGCGTGAGGGTCAACATAGCGCAGTACCTGTACTATCCGCAACTGATGGCATTAATTACTCGGAAACGGGCACGCCCGCGCATTACCGTGGACATCTCACATCCGAAAGGTATCATCCGACGCGGCTCCGCTTACTTTTCCCGCCGTTTGCTTCGTTTGGTGACCCTTGCATCGTCAATTTGTCTGGGCGCATTATCGCACCGTGTTTTTATCGCAGCTATTCGTGCCCGTGTCCTTTCTGGATCTGTCCGAGGGGCCCATAAGGGATAACGTGGTGGAATACGAGGGGGTGAATGTGAGTTGCGAGGTAGTATATCCTGAAGGAATTTTTTGTCTGGGCCATACATTCCGACGTATTTATGACCCGATCGACTTTGGGAACAAATTTTGATCGTAGTGTTCACTTTCACCCCGCGTGGCATAAACATTTAAGGTGGGAACCGGAGTGAATGTCATGGAAATTACTGAAAACCTGCGCGTGTTCCTCGACACCGGAGAGGACTGGGAGCGGAAGAATACTACATTACCTGGTGTATCGATAATTCGGCTTCCTGCAACAAGGACCCGGCCTGCATCGCTTGCCATGGAGGTAAACCCGGTTGATGAGAATGGACGGCCGATGAAGAAAAAGGGGGTTATGGTCATGGGTAGAACGGAACTGCAGGCGTTCCGGCAGATTTTTGTGAATGAAAAACTTGAGCAGCTGCTAAGCGCAGTCGAAGCAGTCCTGCCCGAGAAAAAGGGTGCGAAGAAAAGTAGTGGCGAGATACTGGAGATCTAGGGTGAAAATCCCGGGACCCCTTATGGCAGCACTGCCGGCAGGAGTTCCCTGAATTTCATGGCGTAAACAAAAGCATCTTAATCTGTGGGAGAATAACTGTTATTATGGGAATGTCTGTCCGCCTGTTTACGTCAGCTGCATTCCTTTTTGTTGTCGCCCTTGTATGGATGGCCGGATGCGTGGACCAGCCGGCAAAAAATATTACTCCTGTACCGGGCCCGGCAATCCTGGTTGATTACACCCGTACTGGTGGTATCGGCGGATTTGATGACCACCTTGTGGTCTTTGAAAATGGGGCCGCGGTTTATTCAGGGCAACGTGGGCGTGGTGCATTTATCGTGAACCAGAACGCACTGGACACGATCAGGGACTCTTTTTATTCCATCGGGTTCGTCCGGATGAATGCGTCCTATCCTGCCCCGTCGCCCGGGGCTGATTATTTCACCTACACGATTACCTACCATAATTACACGGTAACCGCAGAGGACACCGGTGTGCCCTTAGTTCTCCAGCCGGTGATTGATAGTCTCAATGAAATCATCTCCATGAAAGCAAACAGTTCAGTACGTTCATAATCCTATCTTTTTTTTGGTCCCCGGGCTTCGTGGGTGTGACCGGCCAGGGTACAGTGGATATTTGCAACGGGATATTGGAATGATTAATTTATCAGTCCTCATCACCGCCAAAGGAATCCACTTGCCCTTGGGACTTCGGGTTGCGATGCCATTTTACAGATGGACCCGGGGGAGACTTCCGCCATTGGATCTCATCTGCCCCTTGTCAACCAGCCCTCATTTTATGAGAGCAGGCAACCTTGAATACGATGTATCCGGCGTGCACAGGTTGCGTGCCCGGATGGTGATCTGATGAAATCCTGCCCGCCACCACCCACCCGTTACCGGCCCTCAGGACTGTGGGACCCTGCATGCAGCAGGATACCGGGATATATGCCATTCTTTGATTCATCGCAACTGGATACCCGTTATCCCGCTCCCCCAGCTGGTAATGAAACCTGCCACTGGTTTATTTTTCGTGGAAATGAAATCCTCGTCCCCGAAGGGAATGGACCGATCCAATTCCAGGATACACACCGTTTGTTTAACCTATCTTCAGAGGCCCCGATATTTATCGGCAAGTCGGGTGGCATGCCCTGCTATGCGGTCGCCCTGTCCAGCTCTCCAGGACCCCCGCAGAACTTTCAATTTTCTGATATACGGGGACTTTTCGGGCGGACCAGTGATGAATTTCTGGGCGTTGCAGCACGGGCATCTCATATCCTGTTGTTTGACCGGACTACGAAATTCTGCGGGGTTTGTGGTGCGGGTAACCGGATGATGGAGACCGAACTGGCCAAACGATGCCCGGAATGTGACCAGGTTATCTATCCCCGGCTCTCACCGGCAATTATTGTACTGGTCAGGCGGGATAACGAGGTCCTTCTTGCCCGTTCTCCTGGTTTTCCACCTGGTGTGTATAGCGTGGTAGCCGGGTTTGTCGAACCGGGTGAGACAATTGAGCATGCAGTCCACCGTGAGGTAATGGAAGAGACCGGGATAACAATCTGCGATCTCCATTATATCGGGAGCCAGCCGTGGCCCTTCCCGGACTCGCTGATGATCGGATTCGTGGCCTCCTACGCAGGGGGGACGATAAGGGCTGATACAACAGAGATTGAGGATGCGGCATGGTTTAAAAGAGGTGAACTGCCAGGCTTGCCGGGGCCGTTAAGCCTCTCCCGGGCGTTAATCGACTTGTTTGAAAAGGACGCTTTACCCGGATGAAGGTGCCTCCGGGAGAGCTGGGTTGATTTTCCCTTGAATAATTTCACGCTGGGGGAAAAAATCACCGGGACAAAAAAAAGAGCCGGGAAAAAATCTGATTCTCTTTACTTCTCTGTATTGAGGCAGCTGTTCAGGTCGTGTCCGAGCTTTCCGATAGCATCTGCCCTGCAACGCTGGCAATGTCTCATCTGGCGCACATACGGTTCACAGGAGTCCTGCATTTTCTTTTTCATTTCAGGGGTTGGTGGGGCGATATCGGCAAATTTATACTGGGCAATAAGGGGGATTACATTGAACGTATAAACACCCATTTCGCCGACCTTTTTTGCGATATCGACAATATGGTGATCATTGATACCCGGGATATAGACGGTGTTGATTTTTACGACCATTTTCCGCTTCACGGCCTCTTCAATTCCTTTTAACTGGTTTTCGAGGAGAATTTTTGCCCCTTCTACACCGGTGTAGCGCTTGCCTTTCCATTCGATAAACTGGTAGATCTTCGCCCCGATCTCAGGGTCAATTGCGTTCAGGGTGACCGTGATATTTCCCACGTCATATTTCTGGAGCAGGTCGATTTTTTCGGGGAGAAGGAGCCCGTTTGTCGAGATACATTTGATTACATTCGGAAATTCATCATGGAGCCTGCGGAGCGTTTCAAAGGTCTCCTCGTTTGCAAGAGGTTCGCCGGGCCCGGCTATCCCGACTACCTTGATATAGTTATATTTCTCAACCACCCCTTTTACCAGGTCTATCGCTTCATTTGAGTTCAGCACTTTTGCCGTTACCCCGGGGCGACTTTCATTGACACAGTCGAAGTCCCTGACGCAGTAATTGCACTGGATATTGCATTTCGGAGCGACTGCCACATGACAGCGTCCAAACCCGTGACATGCTTTTTCGGAAAAGCATGGGTGTTCCTGAATCTTACGGAGCTGTTCGGGGTCCCACTGGACCGATTTTCCCTGTACTACCGTTTCCCGGTACCCTTCTTCGGCCATGATAAACAGTAGTACAGTTCTTCCTCCGGCTATATAAAATCCGAGAAATGTCCCTGCTGTACCCATGAACCGGTACCCTTGTATGGATCCGTCGCACCGTGCGAAAAATATCCCGGGTACTTACTCAATGGGATTTCCTGATTAATCCTATCGTTTTAGTGCGAAACCAATCCGTCAGATTTTAAACGGTGATTGCATCATGTTACTGGTATGAGCACAGGTCTATTATCCGATTACTACTAATGTGTACTGGTATGTCAATCCGCAGCGGGAACCGGAGAAGTGGGCCGGATGGCCGATTTTTTATCGGGATAACAATTGTTCTTATTTTTGCCGCCATTATGGTAACGGGGTGTACTTCGCAGACGGCAGTAACCAATCCGAATGTAGGTGTCAAGGTCAATGATACCGTGAAAGTTCATTATACTGCAGCGCTGGCCGCAAACGGTCGGCAGTTCGAGTCCTCACTCAACGGGACCCCGGTAGAGTTTGTCGCAGGGTCAGGAATGGTCATTCCCGGCTTTGATAAAGCTGTTATCGGTATGGGTATTGGGGAAAATAAGACGGTAATGATACCGGCAGATCAGGCATATGGGCCGAGAATCCAGAGCCTGGTGAATGTACTGCCGAGAGATGTGGTACTCGCCACACTTTCGGTGAAAGACCCGGCGGCCTGGAACCCAAAACCTGGTGATTCAATCCGGTTTGTGAAGCCCGATGGCACGATAGGTTATGTGTATATTCTCACTGCCAATGAAACCAGCATCACGATTGATGAAAATCACCTGCTTGCAGGACAGGACCTTATATTTACTATCCAGGTCGTGGATATTGTGAAAAAGTAAGATTAATCTCGACTATTTTTTTCTGGCCTGATAAAATTTCAGGGAAGGCAGATCAGACGGAACCAATTCCATTTCGCCAGGTGTTACCCGGGATAAGGATCTCAAACCTTGCACCCTTTCCTTCCTCCCCATTTTCCTGGATGCAAAGGCCGGTTATTGAGAGGATCTCACGCGAAAGGAAGAGGTTAAATCCCGCGTCTTTACCGGAATATTCGAAGATGCGTTTTTTTCCTGATGCCGGGACCCCGACCCCGTTATCCGTTACCAGGAGGGTACCTTCATCTCCCTGTTTATGGAATGTGACGGCTATCTCTGTTACGTTCTCTCCGCGGAGTAACGAATAATCGAAGATATTGATAAAAACTTTTTCAAGGAACGGATCGGCTAAAATTTCGAGTTTGCCTGTCTCAATACGGAGGTTGACATGGGGGAGTGGGCGTAGTGAAGCGGCCCGCTGGATCACTTCTTCCACACGCTGCCATTCGGGTGATTTCAATCCGAGGTCTTTGTAGTCGCGGGTAAACGTGATCTGGCGCTGGATTATGCGGATTGCATTTTCGATACTCTGGATATAAGGGGGTACCGATGGATTGCTGGAACATTCATGATCAAGGAGCTGAAGATACCCGGATATTGCAGTGATCTGGTTGAGGATGTCATGTCGTGTGACGCTGGCCAGGAGGTTGAGCTTGTTGTTCACGACTCCAAGAGCATTTCTTGCCACCTCATGGTCGGCGATTTCCTGCCCGAGATTCTCATTTGTTTTTATAATTTCCCGTGTACGTTCTTCTACAATGTTTTCAAGGTGCAATTGGTATTCTTTTAACTGGGTAATATCTTTAAGGATAATCGCAAGACCTGCATTGCCATTATCAAAGACCATGGGGACCAGTTTGGAAATAAAGTAATAGTCCTGAGTCCTGATTTTTATATGTTGCTCATGGACGCTCTCTTTTCCTTCAAATGCCTGATTCATCGTGTCAAGGAACCGGGGGGAAAGGTAGTGGGGGACGTGGGTCTGATCGATCTGCTT
>JBAXMF010000007.1:0-22973 GCA_037134435.1 Methanomicrobiales archaeon
AGTGGGTTTTGCAAATCCCCCGGCATCACCAGCATACAGGACCCGGTCACCATAGGTAACCGGCATAACACCGATTGGTATCGTGCCAAGTACAAAGTCCAGGCAGTTACCACCGAACCGTTGCGAGAATGAAGAGAACTTCTCCTTCACACAAGTCATCCCGGCCAGCCCAATCCTTGACCGCCCCCGGTCGATTGGGATCCGCCACGCAAAAAATTCCGGCGAGGCGTCGGGGTACACCCCGACAAAACGGGGGTCGCTTTCACACCGGATCTCAGCCTGGACCCCGGCCAGGTAATACCCGGCACGTTTCATTCCGCGTAACCGTGCAATCGTACTCCTCGGGCCGTCAGCCGCGATCAGTACCTTGCAGGAGACCTCCCCGTGACCATCAATTCCCCGGGTGAAGAGCCGGTGCCCCTCTATGCGGTATACCGCGGTCTTTAACCGGAACTCAGCACCTGCCATTGCCGCATGTTCTGCCATCTCACGGTCGAGAATGCCACGATCAACCACGAACGCCTTCGTCACACCCGCATCGATAAGGAGACGGTTACCAGAACCAGTGACTACCTCTGCACCTGATACTTCGTTTATCACGGATTTCCCGGAAACCTCGCATTCACGAAAGGCATTCTGTGACAGGAGCCCTGCACACTGCACCGGGTACCCGATCGTCCCGTGTTCCTCTATACAGAGCGTGGAGAGCCCGTGTTCCGCGCAGGCGAGAGCGGCCGCACTTCCCACGGGGCCAGCCCCAACGACCACCACATCGTATTCAGGCAGTCGTCCAGTCCCACGATTGTTCATCCAGTTATATCAAGGGTGCAGGAATCGTATCAAGCTGTGGCCGATTGTACGGGGTTACCTGGCAGGTGTTACGCAGATATTTCTGTTAACAGCCCCATGTACTGACAATGGCAGAGGGACCGGAATTCAAGTGGAAACAGTGCCTGGTGATCAGGTCAGATCTCAAAATGAGCTGTGGTAAAATGTGCGCACAGGTCGGTCATGCCGTACTACTGGCCTATGAGCGTGCGGATAGTACTGCCAGAAAAGGCTGGTTTTCTGAAGGCCAGAAAAAAGTTGTCCTGAAAGTTGCAGGGGAACGTAGCCTCTTTGAATTGAAAGTACTGGCCGAAAACGCGGGTATTGCCGCGGCACTTGTCCAGGACGCCGGGCTTACCGAGATTGCGCCCGGTACCCTTACTGCCCTCGGGCTTGGACCTGCGAAGACCGAAGCCCTCGATAAACTGACCGGAGACCTTTCCCTTCTATGAAACAGAGCCCGTTCCCACTCGAGCAGGAGCTCGGGATGCGCTATTATGCGAGTGATACACCGGGTATCGGGGGGAAACTCCGTTCCACGGCTGAAGATTTTTTAGTAGAGGAGATCCCGGTAGCTGTTGGTGATTCAGGCCCTTACCTTATCTGCAAACTTACCAAGAAGGACTGGGAACTACAGCATGCGGTCAAGGAACTGGCAAAACGACTGGGGATCAGTCACCGCCGTATCGGGTGGGGTGGCACGAAAGACCGGCATGCGGTAACGAGCCAGATGATATCACTCTACGAAATAACACCCGAACAGATCTCTGGTGTCTGGCTGAAAGATATCACGCTCGAAGTGCTTGGCCGTTCCCAGTTCCCCCTCTCTCTCGGCAGCCTGAAAGGAAACCGCTTCGATCTTATCATCAGGGAATTATCTGGTGAAGATATTGAAGGTCAGATACAGTCAGTTACCGGGACTGCGTCTTACGGGCTCCCCAATTATTACGGGGTCCAGCGGTTCGGCGTTATCCGCCCCCTCACCCACCGTATTGGTGAACTGATCCTTCGAGAGGACTATGAATGCGCCGCGATGACCTATATCGGCCAGTCATTTCCAAAGGAACCGGAAGAGAACCGTGCAACCAGGACAATATTTTTCGAGACGAGGGATGCCCTTCTGGCACTCCACCGCCTCCCGGTCTCGATGTCCTATGAGCGGTCGATGCTCCATCACCTCGTTAGCCACCCCGGTGATTACAAGGGTGCCTTAAAAGTACTGCCTCCAAAACTGCTCTCGATGTTCGTATCCGCATACCAGTCCTGGTTATTTAACAGTGCCCTGTCAATGCGGTTCGACCAGGGTACGGCCATTGATGAACCGGTCCCAGGCGACCTGTTGATCTTTGAAAACGGCAGGGAAGACCGCGTAACGGTGCAGAACCAGGGGATTGCAGCCCAGCATATCAAGCGGGGTCGCTGTATCATTGCAATTTTTATGCCGGGTTCCCCCGCAGCCACAGCAGGGCATTCCGGCAGTGCGATTGAACAGCTCATGGAGGAACAGGGTATCAGCCCGGACCATTTCGGAAAGGCACAGCAATTTGTACATTCACGGTTCAACGGGGCTCTCCGCCCGATCAGTCTCATGACACCCGTTGAGGCACTGCAGGAAGGAGACGCTGTGCAATTGAAATTTACTCTTCCTCCTGGTCATTATGCAACCACGGTCTGCCGGGAATATATGAAAACCGACCCGCTCAGAATGATATAATACGGGAATAATCTCCAGAAAAATTATCCTGAAGGTGCCCGGTACTCTACATCGTACTCGGTCACAAGGTTAGTCCCGCAGAGATAGAAATTTTTCAGCCCGAGCCTGATCATTTCGTCCTCGGACTCAATATGCATACCCCCGACTAGTGACGGGGTATCCGCTCCGCCAACAATGAACGGTAGGTGAATCAGCCGTATCTCGTCGACGAGGTGATGGTGGAGCATGTGCCAGTTCAGGGTTGGCCCACCTTCTAGCATCAGGTGGCGGACACCAAAGTCCTTCCAGAGCAGGCGCATAAGCAGGGGCAGGTCCACCCGGTCCTCACCTGCCAGTACTACATGGGCCCCTTTTTCCCTGATTGCACGGACTCGTTCTTCCGGTGCATTCGCAGATACACCGATAACCGTCGGCGCTCCCGGTCCAAGAACATTTGAGGTCAGGGGGATATCCGCATTACTGCACGGGATGACCCGCAGTGGGCTTTTACCGGTGACATAACGCACAGTAAGGAACGAATTATCGATCCTGATCGTCGTTGATCCGACCATAATTGCATCGCATTCGGCACGTGTCCGGTGGAGAAGAAGCTCAGTCTCGTGGGACATATATTTCATCAGGATTTTGCTTGAAGTCCCTTTCTTAAGCGTCAGCTTGCCATCCGCGGTGATCTCGGACATCATCAGTACATGAGGTCGTTCTCTCGAATCTGCCATACCCGGTCCTTCTTGTCCCAGTTATCGACCTGCAAGATAATAGAAGTTGGCTAGTCCCACGTAACCAGTGATTATAAAAAATGGTAAGCGTGATCCATAAACCCCAGGAGAAAAATGGGGGGCAACAGGCAGTGTTATCCCGGAAAGCTGCAGGAACCACCTCTTTTCGTCGGAACGAGGGAAAAGAACAAGTATTAATATTGAGATTCCATTTGTATTATGACATGAACATTACGGCGCTTAGGCCAAGGTTTATCGGGTACCTGGAGCCGGTCGCAGATATGTTTGTAAAAACAGGGATCACCCCCAACCAGATCTCACTCCTGTCCCTCTTGTTTGGCGTTGCCTGCGCACTATGTTTTATTGACCGCCATTTCTTTCTTGGCAGTGTGTTTCTTTTTATTTCGGCGCTTCTCGACCTCGTGGACGGCAGCGTTGCAAGGAAAATCGGCCGCCAGACAAAATTCGGGGCGGTATTTGACTGGATAGTCGATAAATATGTCGACGCACTCGTACTCCTCGGTATAGGCCTCTCCGGGATTGCCATCATCGGCCGTTTTATTCCCGTCACTCCGGCAGTGGACTTTGGAATTGTTGCACTTGCCATTATCGGTTCACTGATGAATACGTTCATTAAACCAGTCACTTATGCCGAAATTGGTTTCAAAGAGCGTATTGACGGAAAAATAGAAGACCCGCTTGAAGGAGTGGGATTTTTCGGGAGACCTGAGACGCTGCTGGTAATTCTTCTCGGGGGAATCACCGGGTTCATCTGGCTGTCAGTGATTATCATTGCCGTGTGTGCCAACCTTTCGGCCATGCAGAGGATATTCTACCTGCACAAGACCTATTCCTGAAATTATGCACGCATTGGTACCGCCCTTTTACTTTTTTCTACTCATGGGATAACAAGTCCGGAAACGGAAAAGGGCTGTCCAACTCCCTAGTACAACCCGGGTATCGGTAGCGCATCGGCAGGGCATGGACGTGGACGCTTTCACACCAGAAACCTGAAAAATACCCGTTACTAATCTTTTAGTCGGATAGGGAGGTGATGTTACCAACCGGTTGAATAATTGTAGTTTGCCCCGGGAAACCAAAGCCCTTTTATTCGGGCGGTGGGGGTGCCGGGGGTGTCTTTCCGGCTAGCCGGTACAATGCATGGTAATAAATATCGGTCAAGTCACGGGCGAATTCAGCCAGCCCGGGGTTGATCCTGAATAAGCCATATGCGATGCCGATGAGTAGTACCAGGGCAAGTCCTTCTGCAATGACATTATGTGCCCAGAAAAAGCTTTCGTATCCAATTTCACCGTTCCCCGCAATTTCAGGCATATAAGGGAACCACTGTTCAGTATAGGCGACAATTACCGCTACATTTCGTGCAATATTGAGGAGATAGATGGTCGGTACCACCAGGAGAAACGAGAGCACTTTCTGCCGCCAGCTGGATGGGACTGCACAGGCGACACCGAGCATAATTGCGATTCCCTGGATCCCCGTGCAGGCGAGAATAATCTGGATCCGGTACCCATACCGTTGGAACATGTCCCAGGCGACCAGCAGGGTATCATAATGGATTACATTCAGCACATAGAATACCTGCCCGACCACCACCGAGATCAACCAGTTCCCTAAGGAGGGAATAAACTCAAACGGTGCATAGATCAGGAAGGCTACGGCGGCTGCAGTCGAAAGCTGCATGACCCTGAGTTCAGTTCTGACTAGCAGCTGCCCGGTAATAACCAGGAACGGCACCGAAAGTATTGCCAGTAACGGGTACAGGAAATTATTGATGGACAGGTAATAGGGGATCTCGGCGAAGAGGAACAGTACCATTCCCACCCATCCCACAATAGCCGCGTACTGCCGGTACCGGGTGGGAATGAGAAAGATCAGGAAAAAAACGCAGGATACGAGGACAAGGTACTCAATCATTCCTGTACTATTGATTTTTTTGGATAAAAAAAGGATGCTGATGTGACAGGCAGGTACCAAATAGATACAGATATTTTCAGCATTTATTGAGTGATACAAGGATTAATCTGGTTTGCATGCGCACGATTAAACGATGTTCTGTCCTGAGTGCAAGAGTATTCTTATGGCTTCTGCAGGCCAGCTGAAATGCCGGAAATGCGGGTATATCCGGAAAATATCCGATACAGATCAGCTACAGAAGAAAACGATGAGGAGCGAGAAGGAGATCGTCATTGTCGAAGATGACGGTTCATACCCGACACTTCCCACCATCCAGATAAAGTGTCCGAAGTGCTCAAATAACCTTGCATTCTGGTGGCTGAGACAGTTAAGGGCTGCGGATGAGAGTGAAGTGCGGTTCTTCCGTTGCTGCAAGTGCAACCATACGTGGCGTCAATACGATTAATTACAACTATACTCTATACAGGTCATTAAATCCGGATAGAACTATTCTTTTTTCTGACATATTACGGGAAGGCCATTGAACCGTATCTTGAGTATGCAGAAACCCGCTAAGTGTCAATGGAAAACCCGGTTCCAAAAGTGGTAGAAAAGGCCGATGCTAATCTGATACTCGAGCAGCTACCAGGCGAAATCGTAGATGTCGGACTGGCAGATAGTCCCGCTAAAGTGAGAGCAAGGTACCTTTAAATGTTTGCAAGGGGTTACCCGGGGCTCACTTCACCCGAGTCCAGGTTCCAACCGATGCGACGGAATCATTTGGCGTAACGTGACGATAGACCAACGTCATCAGGTCATCATTGATTATCTGGAGATCAAGGAACCCATCCATATCAGCGATGTACAGATTTTTATTGTCCATGCTGATAACCCCCACACACCTTTCGTTATTTCCGGTTGCAGAAATAAAATTACCCTGCAATACCCTTCCGGTTTGGTTGGTAATAATCCATGTGGCCGTAAGATTGTTATAACTGGTCACGTAGTGAGAATATTGACCTGGTGTGTCAGATTTAAGCAGGCTTCCCCCTTCGGCCTTAACAATCCAGGTACCGGTAAGATTAGGGATGGCAGTGTTATCAGATAGGGTCGGTAAGGCTGTAGTCTGGGTTGTTGCAGGGACCTTAGTTGTACACCCGCATGCAAGCAGGGCAAGGATGATTATAATAAAGAATGTTGTGGCAATCTTCATAATCTAGACGTAATCGAGAGAAAATATAAAACCTAGGTTAGGTTTCAACCTGGATTTCCGTCCTGACTCACTCGAGCTGGGCACCTCAGGTAAGTCAGGTTGCATCAAAATTTACTTCGATGCAAGTGATGTAGCTGGCACCGTTAACGGATCCGGAACGCCGTTACACTGCGTGACCTTGTCAACACCCTTGATCTGTTATCCGACACCCATTGCCCAAGGCTGGGATGGTGCCAGCATGATACCCCCTGCAGAGAGATGAACCGATCAACTTTTTAATTTGAGAAAGACAGATGAACATATGAGATTGAGTCACATTGTAATTCTTTTGCTCTTCATGATAATCATTATCACTGCCGGGTGCGTGCAACCATCACCCTCCCAGCCCAACCGTACGCCCGTCCCGAGTGTTTCTCCGGTATCTCCAGCCCCCTCCGGAACATGGACATTTGTGGTCTTCGGTGATTCCCGTGACAATACCAGGGACACGTTGACCGGGGTAAGTCCCTACCTGGACCCGGTTGCAGTGGCGATCGCAGCTGAGAAACCTGACCTGGTCATGTATAACGGCGACCTCGTGAGTGGATGGATTATCTCAAATTCATCTCCCGTTGCAACAGATTACCAGGCCCAGTTCAAAAACTGGATGGATGCAGTCGCACCAATCCATAACTATACTTCGGGAAGCGGGACACCACTCTACATGATCAGGGGGAACCACGAGGACGGTCCCGACCAGACTGTGATGCCACTCCTTGATGCCTATCGTAATTCGGCCGCTGCCGATATGCCGCTCAATGGCCCGCAGGGTGAAGAGCGGCTTACCTATTCATTCACCTGGAAGGGGGCGAAATTTATCGCAATAGATGAGTATTACCCTCACGATGGCCTGAAGGAAACAGTGAACCAGAGCTGGGTAGATCGTGAACTTACTTCCAATACACGACCGTTTATCTTCGTATTCGGCCATACCCCTGCATATCTTCTGGAGGATGATCTGGAGGATAGGGGGTATGACCTTGCAGTTCACCCAGTCCTGCGGGATATGTTCTGGAACAGCCTCGTGAAAAATCACGCGACTGCATATTTCAGCGGCCATACCCACCTGTATGCCAGGGGAGTAAAAGACGGAATCCAGCAGGTGGTGACCGGTAATGGCGGGGCAATGGGCCATGCTTTAAACCAGTCCGCTGTAGATCCCTTACTTACGATTGAGTACCCGGTCAAAGAAGCAGACAATGCAGGAAACACGGTTGGCTATGTAGTGGTAATCGTGAATGAAACTGCAGGGACCATGAGTGCCGTACAGAATGTATACGATACTGACACGAGGGTGTGGCGGACCGGCGACCGGTTTACGCTTTCCAGCTCCGGGGCGGTCACTGCTCTTCAGTAATTACCTTTGCAACATTGGTAATCCGGATAACGAGTGCAATTAACGCGGCAGCAGTGCAGGCATACTATCCGATGATCATGCCCTGGTCATCGGAACCGGATACTATTTTGATTATCCGGATAAGAAGACCCGTCATTGCAAACAGTATGCACTATAGGCCAGGGTACAGTGTTTTTGCTGGTCCATACTGTTGAAATGAGGATCCAATACACCCGGGAATGTGAAGGTTTACATTTCAAGGAGAGATCATGGCCATAAAAATGGTTTAATTTCCAAACGATAATTGTCTTGGCGTGATGAGGCTGTGGAGTTCCCCGGAAAGCTCACCATGGGTGGTGACATTTTTTATCCTGGCGAAAGCTCCCTTGGCAAGGACAATTGATACGGTTGTGTCCCGGGAAATGATTCGGCTGATAACAATCGAGAGCATGGGTTCATGGCCGATAAGGAGAACTGCACGGTCCCCCCAAAGCGCAGCAATCTGCCGTGACAGGGCATCCAGATCACCCCCGGGTGAAAGCAGGTCCCAGACCTGGATCGGATGCTCCTGTTTTGTGGTCGTGCCTATTATTTCAGCTGTTTCCCGAGCCCTTTTCAGGGAACTGGTCGCGATCAGGTCAAATGTATAACCCATCGCTACCGTCCACTGGCCGATTTTTTTGACTTCCTCCCGTCCCTGCCCGGTGAGAGCACGGTCAGCATCATTAACCCCCATTACACGTGCTTCTGCTTTCCCGTGTCTCATGATAAATAATTCCACAACTACACAGGTTACCTGATAGGTAATGAGGTTTTTCATGGTGTACCGTTAAAACCAGTGTACCAGTTATTGCACGTTGAACTGTTGTTAACGGGATGTATTGGGAATATGCCCGGAGGAATTAATCGCATAGTCACTACCCTGATCCCCAAACGTGGTAGAATCGGAATGGGTAACCTCCTTGTAGTTGAATAGGGAAACACGGTAACCCGGTTTTCCCCATTTGACCCAAATGAACGCACAGGTTCTGTTGGTCCGGGACATTGGTAACCAGTTCAAAGTCGGGAAAAAGAGTATACTGGATCGGATTTGAAATCGTCCCGGAGTCTCAAAAAATTTTAAACCAGGTAAAAAACAAACTAGAAAAATTCAAAATCTTCACGCGGATACCGAATCAGCACCTGTTATTCCCGCTTTCGCATCATGACCAGGATTCCGATCCCTGTAGCCCCGATAAACAACAACCAGGGTAACGGCGAGGTCTGGATACCCACTGGGATAGCTGTCGTTGCATACGAGGTGGGGAAGAAATCCGCACCTTCCTTTGAAATCTGGACATCCAGCGCATTCTCTGCATAGAGCGTAACGGTACTATTATCCTCGTACTTGAAGGGGTAAACCTTTACCCAGGTCGTGTTCCCATCGCTCTGGAACGTCACCGATTCGGGATACTGAGAGCCCGCCTCGTGGACCTTGTGAGTTTTACCTGTCCTGTCGAGGTACTCAAGTACCCAGTCAGTGCCTGTTGAAGTAAAGATCCGGACCGCCCCGGGATTTGCAATGACGGCAAAGAACGCCGGTTCATCACGGTTTGCTAAAGCTTTGGCAGATATGGTGGGGATTTGTCGGGGAGCCGGAGTGCCGGTTGTTTCCGGGAGGAGGGGGGGCGGCGTTTGGTCCCTGGGTTTTATTATATTGTAGGTAAAAGTTCCGATAAACCCATGGGCATCAGAGAAATTCACCAGGTAATTTCCAGGCCCGGGGATAGGGAACGTCTTTGAAAAGTACCCCATATAATCGGTACCGATAAATTCCGGGCCAACCAGCAATGTCCCATTGGAACTGGTGACCACAACTTTTACACCGGAATTAATCAGCCCGGCACCGTTTCCTGCAATAGTTAATAATCCATCGTATTCTTTCTGAAGCGGCGGGGTGATGACCAGTTCGTCTGTACGGTCAATAAGGGTCACCGGGCGGATGGTGACAGAACTGCCAAGGAACGAAAAGCCAGGTACCGGTGAAACTTCAACTTTATATTGCCCCTTTTTCAGGCCGGTCGTATTAAAGACCACCGAAAATGACTTGTTTTCATCACTCCGCTGTACGGGGGCATTTTTCCTCTCAATTTCAATGGTTGTATAGTCAGCATTTGACAGTACAATACCAAGACTTACACCGTCTGCCAGGTTTGTGGTTCCGTTCACGACCAGGGGGGCTCCCGCCTGGATGGAGGTCGGGGCATCAATCACAATTTCGTACGCTGAGGCACCGGCTACCATGAGCGCCAGAAATAACATGATGACGGCATACCTGGGTATAAACATTAGCAACCTCAACCTCACTATTTGTCGATTATATTCGACATGATGTTTTAATATGTTTATCCTGTAACCCAATAACGGGGACTCAATCCAACAACGCCGGATATCGCAGAAGACAATGCAGGGCGGGCATAATCCAGGTGGGGCTTCATGCCGTGAACGAGGTTTCCTGCCACCAGGTACATTTTTTTCCCGGCATCGCCCTTTTCGGGAAGTGGTGCTTGGGAACCTGTCCGAGATGATGGCTACAGGTAGTCGCCATGTACCAGTGCCTAGGTCAGGGAACTACCCCGAGATACTCAGCCAGGTCGAGATAAAACGCAGCAAGGCCTTGCCAGGTACCCCACCCGCCTGCAATCAGCCGGGCCTCATGACTGCTGACTTTTTCTCCATTCCGATAAAACCGGGAGAGAATCCGCTGTAACCCCACATCATCTGCAGGAAATGCATCAAGCTTGTGGATCCCCCTGATGATTGTAAGTTCCGCGGTCCACTTACCGACACCACGGATTTCCATCATTTCACGGATAATTCTACCGGTATCTTCATACCCCCTGAATTTATCGAGGTCGAGATCACCCGAAACGATAGACCCTGATAATCCCCGTATATACTCTCCTTTCCGAATCGTCATTCCACATTCGCGGAACAATGTCACCGGGGCTACTGCCAGAGCCTCTGGAGACGGATAACAATAGTATACGGTTGTCCCCTTTTCAAACTGTTTCCCTGTCTTTTTAATCAGCCTGACCTGGAGGCGGTGTGCCACTTCCAGCGATATCTGCTGTTCAATGATCGAGTCTACCAGAGCTTCAAACAATGTCGGCGTGGTCGGGGATTTCAGCCCATGGAACTGTCGGGTGAGGTCCGCCATCACCGGATCCTCCCTGACCGCATGGTAAAACGGGACCAAATCGTCGTAGATATTGAACATTGATGAAACAATGTCCCGGATAACCGAATCTTCCGCCGGGACCCCCTCCGTACCCGGGGTAGCGTTGACTTCCAGCCGGGGGAGGTCCGGTGTTCCGACGGACCGGACTTCAATAAGAGTTGGGTTGCCTTGGATATCGAGTGCCTGCCGGTACACCCCGCGATCAAATATCCTGATGGCAGGATCCCCCCTGGAGAAAATCCTTGCACTCAGGTTAAAATTGTACGGAGGGACAGGGAAGAGGTGAATCTGTGACATAGGTATGACAAACTGGTTTATTTTTCCGTCTTATTATATCCTCCAGGAACCGTTTTTTTACCGGGCCCATGTAAAATCCAGGGCTTTTCCATTTTTTGCCGTTTTATCAACAGGTATGGTTATGCTTCCCGGAAAATGGCCTGGTCATCAGAGGGCTCGTAATGCAATTGGACGGTATTGGAACGCATTGAATTTTCTCTATCCCAAAAAAAGACATCCCTAATTGACACGTTCCGGGATGGTGAGGCTAAGAAGGATTTGTTGTATCGTTGGAATGGGCGAACAGTGATCAATGTGATGCAGGACCTTTCAGAGGAAGTCATCCAGGCCCCGGGATCAGGAGGCCATGGGGGACAATTACTTTTATCAGTATGAAGAATAGCATTTACTCAAAGGTAAACGCAGTGAAAAAGGAATCAATACTGGTTGTCGAGGATGACTTCATCGTTGCAAAAGTTATTGAGAAAAACCTGATAGACCTCGGCTATACCATTGTAGGAATGGTCGCAACGGGCGATGAGGCCATAGCAAAAGCGGGGAGTGAGAGACCAGACCTTGTGCTTATGGACATCCAGCTGCTGGGGGATATGGATGGCATTACTGCGTCTGAAAAAATCCATGCCGCATTCAACATCCCCGTAATATTCCTCACTGCGCTCTCTGATAAGCAGACGTTTGACCGGGCTCTTTTAACCGCCCCCTACGGCTATATTATCAAACCGTTCTCTCAGAATACCCTGTCAGCCACGATCAGGGTAGCCCTGAACAAGAAACAGGCGGATCAGAAAATTACCGACCGGCATGGCTGGCTCGACAGCACCATGAGTTCATTGCCCCAGGGGATCGTCACCATCAACGCAGCGGGGAAGATCGTCCTGGTCAACCCGGCTGCAGAGGAGATGACTGGGTGGACAAACAGTGAGGCATTTGATCAGCCACTTGATACAGTCCTTTCGTTTATTGATCCTATCAGCGGACAGACCTTCCATTATTACCTGACGCCCATTATCAGGGAGGGCATCATCGGTACAATCCCCGCTGATTCGTTTGTTCTTTCGAAGAACCAGACTCGTATTCTTATCGAAGACAGCTTTGCCTCGCCCATCAGGGACAACAAGGGAGAGATCAGTGGGGCAGTCATTGCACTCTATCCAAAGAGCGCAGCCTCTGTTACGGGAGGGCAGGTGCAAGACACCAACCTGCCGGATTCCCCGGTAAGGGAGATAAGCATTGCGTTTCAAAATCAGAAAGGACGGGTCGTGGAACCATCCCTGCCATTCGATGCAGCCGGGTGGTATGATCGCGGTAACTACCTGATCTTCCTTCGGCGGTACAAGGACGCCATCAACGCCTACGAGAACGCTATCTCGATGAAACCGCTGAATTACCAGCCATGGTATGGAAAAGGTATAGCACTCGTAAAACTCGGAAATTTTCAGGAGGCACTGCGTGCCTTTGACGAGGCCCTCTCAATCCAACCCAAAAATTCGCGGATTCTTCATACGAAAGGGACATTACTGACAAAAATGGGTAAAACCAGTGAAGCTGAACGGTGTTTTGAACTGGAACGCCACTACATGGTGTGAAAGGTCTTGTTATTGCTACAGCGGCCCCCCCATCACTCACGAAAGCCGGGTTACGTATCAGGCATCCCTTGCCAATCTGGCCGCAGTTTGTCGGTGATCCGCGCCCCTGTACAAAAAAACGTTTTTACCTAGAAAGGTAACTGATTGGGTAACCGGATACACTACCGGTAGTCATGACGGACAGGGAAACCTGATAACAAATTTAGTCCCCTTATCCCTCAGGAGTTCAACCGACCCCCGCATCTGGTGTGTAGCAAGACCGTTTATGATCTGGAGGCCAAACGAAGTCGTGTTACGGAAATCAAGGCTTTCGGGGAATCCGACCCCATCATCACTCACCAGGAACTCGCACTCTTTTTCACCCGTATTTACCAGCCTGACGGTGATTGTCCCACGCCTTCCCCCGGGAAATCCATGCTTTAATGAATTTGAGATCAGTTCATTTGCAATCAGGCCGCAGGGAACGGCGATATCCATGTTCATATGGATAACCTGGAGCTGGATATCAACGGAAATCTCATCCCGTGTCCGACCGTACGACGAGAGCAGATACGATATCAACTTGTTGAGATAGATGGAAAAATCAATCCGCGCAAGGTCTTCCGAATGGTACAGGCTCTCATGAATAAGTGCCATGGCTTTGATCCGTTCATAACTCTCCTGTAAGAGGCGTTGTGTTTCAGGATCGGTTATTTGCGCAGACTGGAGTTCAATCAGGCCCGAGATCACCTGCATATTGTTCTTCACCCGGTGATGCACTTCCCGAAGCAGGATCTCCTTTTCCTCAAGGGACTGCTGTAGCTGCTCTTCGGACTTCTTCCGATCGCTGATATCCATAATGTTCAGGATAACGATGTCGTCCGGCATCCTTGAGCCTGATATCAGGACGGGAATTGTAGTCCCATCCTGTCTGGGGAGAATAAATTCTGCGATCATTGGTTGACTGTCCTTCTTGATAACGTCCATTAGCAGGTGTCGGGAGACGGACTCCGGTACTACCATGGAAAGGGGTTTTCCTGTTATCGTATCCGAATCAAATCCAAGAATTGTGAGCACCTTTCCATTCACCTCAATGACCGTATGGTCCTCGTTTTTACCCTCTGCCAGGAGAATGCCAATCTCCGAATAGTCGAAGACACCGTGATACCGTACTTCCTGGATCTTCATGTTGCGGGTCAGGGAAGATATGATAAGGGTCATGGATACAAGAACATAGAAACTGGCAGTTGCAGTTGTCAGGGACAGGTCACGGATTCCGGGGTAACTGTAGACATATACGATGAAGATATTTACCGCACTGATAACAATGGCAAAAAGTATTGCCCTTTTCGGGTACCAGTACGCCGTAACAATAATTGGAATATAAAAAAGCAACGGCGTGATGATCATGATATCCCTGAGCATGCCAAGCAGGATGACACTGAATGCAAAAGAGAGTGAAACTACAATAACGATCAATTTGATGTCGCGGATAGCAGCAATGGATTCAAACCAGTCAGATGTCATACGGTCCCCCCGATATCTGTTTTTATGCATACTTCGCGGCTGAAGATTTAACAACTCCGGCAAAAGTTGCCGGTGATGCGAAATTTGGGTTTAATGAAATAGGTTATAGCCAGGTCATAAAAAGCAGACAAATACGATTGAAACTGCAAAGACTGTGCATGAAAGCATTTACCGCGACCAGCGACGGGACAAACTCCTCTTTATTTTGTTCCCTCATGTAACCCACAGCCAGGATCACCGGGTGGCAGAGTTCTGCTTCAATTTTCCCCTCCTGATCACAGACTGCCCGAACCAGTTTTGAAAAACCCGCGATATGGCTCTCATTTGTAAGGAGCAACGCCCCTGTATGGGATCATGAACATGCCGGGATACCGAAATTACCCCTGTGATAATCACCACCAACGCCGTGCTATGTATACACGGGCCCGGGGGTCAGTCTCACTCGGGGTGATGATGATGCCGGATGCATCCGCGGCGGTGAGTGGCCAGCCATCTGAAGCACTATTTTTCCCATTTTTCTCGCGATAATCTGCCCGTATTTACAAATTCAGTGAATAATCAAAATAATTAAATGCAGTACATATCCAATAGACATCTACCTGAAAAAAGTTTCCACTCACAGTTCAAACGAATTGACGGTCAGGGATATTGAAGGATACTACAACCGCAAAGTCACTCCTTTTGGAACGAGCGCAAAAGTTGACTGCCCGAAAGAGCAACTTTCGAAAAACGGTATTTCTCGTTATCACAAGTAATGAACCTGAATTAATTCTCCTTTGAGAATTTAGTAAGGGATAATACTTCATTGCAGATCGAGAGGCCTGACTTCCGAGGGAACAGCATCATACGGGAAACAGAAAAATAATGGCCTTCAATGCCTGGGACAGGTCCCTGGTTGACAAATGAAACGAATGCAATTGCGCTGTCATCCAACAAAAGCAGCTGTAAAATGCGAAATGGCGTACGAGATAAAACCGTCATCTCCCAACAATCCCGTTAAATCGCTCGGAAAATAAAGAAACAGGGAGGTTAATTAGGTCATATAGGAGACCGCAGGCAAAATCAAAAAAAAAAATTACGAGTACTGAAGTTGTGGGCCGGGTTTTCGCGCATTCAATTTTAACCCCCGTTCATGAACAGGGCCATGCAGGGATGGTCGTTACATCAGCGTGAACTGGTGTGGTAACACTCACCGGTATTCACTTGGGTTCAGCGTGAGATCACAGAGAATTTTTCCGGGTTTCCGAACACCGTAGTAGTGGAGATATCTTCATTGGAACCACTTTCAGGTTAGGTTACGTTTTGAGATAGAATCTCCATTTGCAGAACATGTCGGGAGGATGCGGGTCCGGGGGAGCGAAAAGGCATTCGACAGAGATCCGATCGTCAATTTCCTTCGCAAAACTGGTGAACTCAGCCCGGTGCATTTCCCTGCATACATACTCCACGAGCCCGCGGTTCAAACGTGCCTCTTGTGTAGGACAGGACTGGACAGATATGACGACCTCATCGTCATGCACATCGATGGTATAACCAACAATAATCGCCCAGGGAAAGTGTCGGAGGGCTTGAACAAAACCAGATAGTCCTTTTTCCGTAATACCAAAACGCCGGACAATATCTTTTGCAGCCATGCCGGCAACACGGCCCCATACCTGTTCATTCACCGACTCTGCAACAGGCTGACCGTACGTTTCACCGACATAGATAAACCAGAATGCGTCCACGACGCGGTAATGCCAAAGGAGAAATTCCAGGTAGCTTTTCTTCTCCGCATCATCCATAACTTCAAAAATTTCAAGGTCCACAATAATCCTCCTGTCCTGTTGTTCGCAAAACCAATAACAAATTCACGATCTTCTCACCTGGCCGGATAGCATAGAATCATTACATGCCGGAAAATTCCCGTAAAACCGGCCCTCCTGGTAACGTGGTGTCGGGTAACGGGCAACTCAGGCTTCGAACGCCAGTAGAAGACACCGGTACCAGGTCAGTGTAGAGGCAATTTTTTTTTTGATCCCATCAGTTTGCTACCATGAAGCATCCATCGCATATCGTAATGAAGTTTGGCCAGGTAAACTTTTGCTCATGCCCGGGTAATAACAGGACCAGGGGGCCCCGGTCACTTGTATATGATCGATGTGCCGGCATATGGACCTGATTTCAGCCGTTTTGCACAGGTATAAATATTGGGATAGATTAATTTCATCAGACGTCATATATACACGAAATCAGGAGTTGGGTCAATTAGGAATAACCAGAATAAAAAAGGCGAAGAAGTAGATCTGAATGCAGTAAACCCGGATGGAACCCCGACCGCCCGAGTCCGTTTACCGAAAAAATGGGCAAAGGAGCAGTTCGCGCAGGCCGAGCTGATGATGGGGGCAAACCATATTCGTGTCCGCTGTTATGACGGGATCACCCGCATGGGTCGGATCAAGGGAAAAATTAAGAAACGGGTCTGGATCCGTGAAGGGGATACTTTAATCGTGACTCCCTGGAGTTTTCAAGACGAGAAATGCGATATTATATATCGGTACATGCCCCCCCAGGTGGACTGGCTGCGGCGCAACCGGTACATCTGACCTTGATTTTTTTATCACCAATACTTTTTTCCAAAACATCCCGGTCTGCCATTCATACATGATTCGGTGACCCGGGTTTTGTTAGTAATTACATCTCCGACAGACCTGCTTGAAAGGCAATAGAGACGTCACTGGCAAACTAAAAAATGACAAAACAAAAAAACGTGAAATAATTGAATTAAATCCGAAAAAAAAGTCCAGTAATACGATATTTTACTTGCAACAAGAAAGTGTAGGGATACCTTTTAACCCGCCCTCTGGATCAGCAGCATGCATGTGATCAGGGAGATGACGAGGGTTGCCGGCAGTATTCCGGGAGCATGGGTGGCAGACGGGGATGTACCGGGTGAAGGTGTCTCTGCCACGAGTGATACCTGTACCACCAGCAGCTGGTCCCCGATAACCCGTACTTCCTGACTGGTAGTGTTAAACCCCGCCTTTCTGGCCTCAAGGATATGGTTCCCTTGCACCAGGTCTGAAAGTAAGATCGGACTTACTCCTGCACGGTTACCATCAATATAAATTTCAGCACCGGGTGGAGTCGTATTGATAGAGAGGGAGCCATTCACAGAAGTTAATGGTATACTAACCTCGGTAATGGTCCCCTCCGTTACGACTGCCTGGGTTATCAGCTCCTGGTAGCCCGGACTTGACAGTCGGAGCGCATGACCTCCCACGGGAATGTCTGGGAGGGTGATCGGGGTAACCCCGCGTTTTTCCCCGTCCATGAAAAGGACCGCTCCTGCAGGTGTCGTCCTGACCAGGAGCGCCCCGGTCGCCGTCGATGAACCGGCGGCTATCCCCGGCTGTTGCAGGAGGACTGGAATGGAACGGTAATCGCTCCCGCTCAAGTGCGACCTGTCAACCGGCCTGTCGGTCACCCATATTGTATAGGTACCGGTATCGATTTTCCCGCCAAGCTGGTTTGTATACCACTTGTAGACCCAGCGGCCGTCCGTTTCAACATCAGTTGTTGTGAAGGCGCCCATGTCAGCCCTGCGGTTGATATTATTCAGTGCCACCCCGTTTGAGGGAAGGTTCGGCCCGGTCATGAAGAGGTAGACGATATCGCTCCCGGGTGAATATCCGGATAACGTGACCATGTCTCCAAGGTACGTCGTTTTTGTATCAGCCGCAGAGGCAGCGGTAACGATAAGGAGACAGGATAGGATGAAAATCCCGGCAATTGTAGGAATTCCTATAGCAGCCTGATCATACTCCTGGTACGTGGTGCCAGGCCCTGTACCCGATCGTTTCCGATTAAATGCATCAATGTGATATGTCATGCGGTTTTATCGTCCCTTGAATACTGTTGCAATAGTGATTATATCGTACTTACCATATCCCTTTGCATGGCCTAGCACCTTGAAAAAACGGTTTTTTAAGATTTTCTTACCACCAGTACAGAACAGGGGGCTGTCCTGATAATACTCTCGGCGACGCTCCCAAGGATGAACTTTCCAAGGCCTGATTTGCCCTGGGTCCCGATTACCAGGAGGTCCGCTCCATATTCCTTCACAAACCGGGTGATTTCAGTCGCGGGTTTACCGGTAAGGAGGGAGGTCTCAACATCAATGTCACCTGCCAACTCTTTTGCCTGTTCAAGTGCCAGCTCCCCTTCCTCGCGAAGGCTGTCATACATGCCGGCATAGGACTCCTCGATGACCCCCGTGTACAGGGGTTTTGTGTCAATTACATAGACAATCTGGAGTTTAGCCCCGGAGACACGGGCGATCATCATCCCTTCAATTACCGCACTCAGATTTTTTTCTGACCCGTCGGTTGCAATTACAATTTTCTGGTAAATCTCTGTCATTAGTCCACCCGGGATTAGTTTCAGGCCTGACATACTCACTAGTGGGTAGATCCTGCCCCATGATCCATCCTGTTGCACGGCGAGGTACTTATAGAGTATGATTCATTTATCCGGGACCCCCCCAACACCCGGGAGGCCGACCTGGCACCCTGCCTCTTGAAAATCCGGCTGTGAAGGAAAGGTAAATATTGTAACCACGCGTGTAATTTAGCGGTGAGTCATTTGATCGGCCCGGATCTCCCTTTTGTCATTAAACCCCTTGCGGGTAGTGAGGTTGAGGAAGTAACCCGGTGCTATGCAGATATTTTTCTCAACCACGAACCGATGACCCGTTGTTGCAGGATTGGTCCTGATTTATTTTTTCCTCCTGCAGAGGTGTATGTTTCCCTGTGCGCCAGGGATTCCATGAGTTTCATCGCAAGGGGTACCAGATCAGGGGAGCTTGCCGGTTTCATATTTTGCAGTGACCTTTCAACAAACTGGTCTTCCCGTGACCCCCGTATGGCAGATATGTTTTCACTTTTCCCAAAGATTACCTGTATCCTTGACCGGTTGGAGCACTACTACAGGGAACAATACCCATCAGGCCCCGGGGAATCCCTCCATATATTCCAGGTGGGTGTATCTCCCCCATTCCAGGGGCAGGGGGTCGCGAAAGCCCTGGTCCGGACCGTGCTTGAAAATTCCAGTATGTGGGGCTTTTCATACGCCCTTGCCGAGTGCTCGTCGCCTGCCTCGCGGGGGCTATTTTCTTCCTGTGGATTTTTAGTGGCACACGAGATTGCGTTCCGGAATTTTTCCGCGGATAGGGCCGCTTATTTCCAGGATCTCCCCGGGGAGATCACACTCATGGTCCGGAAATTATAAGGGGTGGCACCACCCGTATAGTCCGTAATATTAATCGGGAGCTGCCATTACAGGGATCAGGAATGAAAAAGAGGCCCGAGGCACTGCTCAATAAATGGGCCATCCATGATCCCCCCGGGGAACAGGTCATTCCCCATGTAAAATCTTTCTTTCACCTGTAAGACCGGGGCTGTCGCTTGCTGAAACCCGCCGTTGCGGAGGTCGTGGATCGCCCTTGTACTCCCGAGATATACCTCTTCAAATTCGATATTGTTATCCCAGAATGCCTGCTTCAGGTGATTGGAGTGTTCACAGGAGTCGAGGCAGAATATCTTTATGGCGTTCAATCGTGCCCCTGATTAGTATGGTTTCCTATTGTCTTTCCAGCACCCTTTTTTTGCGTGTACATGGTATAAATTCCCGAAGTCCCGTTGGTTTCCCAATTTTTGTACCGGTCAGACCCAGTCAGGTATTCACGGGACCATTTGGGAAATGTATTGACCAGGTACCTATCGATCGGAAAAATTTGTTGTAATACTTGTAGTTTTGGGAGATAATAAAGGATGAATGTTATCTTCAATAGTACCATCGACCTGGTATTCCAATGGTTGGGTTGTACTTCCGTGATCTCACGCGAAATGCGAATCCCTATATATTAATGTGCTAAATAAGGGATCCATGACTGATGATGTTCCAAATCCGGCTCCACTCAGGATCGTTGCAGGTGTAATTCTCGGCATATTTGCGGGATTCATTATATTCTTTGCAGTTTCGCTTCTCATCGGGGTAGTTAATGACCTTCTCGGTACCACCCTTTCGATGAGTACGCGGTTCAATGAAGATATCTGGAGTGCAGTCCTTCTCGCGGTAATCATCATTGCCTGCACTGCAGGGGTGTTGTGGCAGGTGTACAAAACACCCCCAACGCCGGAATCAGAAGATTAACCACTGGAAATTTAGAGAATTTTCGGGTTCTGAAAGGGACTTTTCAGGATGGAGTGTGGCCGTATCCTACAATCCCGGCCCCAACTCCATTCTCTGATGTTGGGGTAATTGTACAGTTGAATCGTTCATTCAGGGCAAAAAAATTAATGAAAAATCCCCCTGTTTGTGAGGGGGGATCTGAATCGCAGATGTTCAGACTTTTCTGACCGACGGAGCGTTTCGAGGTCTAATAGCCCGAGGCGGACCGATTTATTGATGGTGACCGTAATGAGTGGCTAAAAATATTAGACCTCATAAGAACCGATGCAACTGACGTGATCCACGCAAATTGTGGGGGGATATCCGGGCAAAGATTAGCCGACTGTCCCGGTGATTAACTTCCAGTGGCCATGTACCGCATAGAGCAACGCACCAAACCCGAGGCTGATCGTAATAATGAGTATGATGGTCCCTGCAACCGGTACCCGGAAGAGTACGTTCAATATTATAAACCCTGCAACAAATGCATGCCAGTCCTTTATTTCTACCTTTAACCATCTGAAGAGCACATGGCCAAAGGTAGACGAAACAAAAAGAACCGAAAATATGACCCCTATGAATACAAGTGATCCTATAACAAGCGCTATCGGAAGCCCGACAACCGTAATCGCAAGGATAACCAGAGCGATGCAGGCAACAACCAGCCCGACAAACCCGACAACCAGTTTCACTACCGGTGATTTTGTAACCTCATCTTCCACCACACGGTACCGTACTGGTGCAATTTTTAGGAGTACAAGCCCGAGTATTAGCCAGCCAACTGAAAACAGGATCCCAAGAACGGTGAAAATCCCTGAAAATCCGTGGGTTTCGGTCTGAACATAGGTGCTTTTCCCTCCCACAGTACCGGTACCGGTAAAACTATGAGACTGCACAGAAAGATTTCCCATTACATGGCCGGAATTGTCGACGTTACCTGCGGATATCGCCGCATCCCTCCCAATCGTGGAGCGCGGATGTATCGTCACGGTCCCTCCGGTGATCAGGGCATTTGTTCCCACATCCCCGTTTACCTCAACGGTACCTCCGGCAGCGACCAGTTTACCTCCGATATTATTGTTCGAGATGACACGCCCACCTGCAACAATTACATCACCCTTTACCGGGGCATTGAGCGTTATGGTACCACCGGCTGCCACAAGGCTATCGATCGGAGCATTTACAGTGATTACACCTCCGGCTGCAAATACATCATCAGCAACTGGTGTATCGATCAAGACCTGGTCACCTGAATACGATGCAAGTGCCGCAACTCCTGACGGGAGGGACAGGAGAAACAATGCAAGGATACCTAGGGATATGGTTCCCTGGACCTGGAAATATTTCATATACATATGGGTGAATGGAATGAAGAGATAAAAACATTTGGTACCAGGGCCTGGACAATGGGACCTTAGGTATATAATTTCACTGAACTCGCAGGAATGCATGAAGAGAGGGGCTGCACACAACGAGTGCCCATCAGTATTGTTGGTCCCCGTTGCTGGGAATAGCCTTGAAATTTCATAAACACTCTGGAGGTAGGAATTCGTACGGCTATCCAGGTTTGTGTAATTCCCATTCAGGTACGTGATGGCGAGATTCGTAAATACGGGCGAGAGTCCACCGGGCTCCAGTGAAAAGACTGAACCTGCATTGTGTATGGCTGGTGAGACAGGGTGTTCCTGCCTGTAACCTTGAGGTTTTTATCATTCTGAATGTGATAGATATGCATTCACCCCTATTTGATCTCTCCCCTGGGTAACCATTTCAGCAGGAGTATGAATTTTATAGAATTAGCACCGACAAAACTAAATTTCATACCCGAAATTGTCATTAATTATTCAATCTGCAAGGTTGGGAGATGCAGGTGTGATTGAGATAAGTCTTCCAAAGACCTGGCGGACGATCCCATTCCCAGGGACACTGGGCAAGATTTATTGTGCGACCAATAAGTCCTTGGACCTTTGTATTGTTCCATCACCGATCCCTGCCAGATCTTCCGAAGGGGAATAAAGATGCTCCGTTTATTAAAAAGTATCAACTTTCTATCAAAGGAAAATGGTTATAAATTTATTGGATTGAAGATCAGACTTTTTTTCTCCCGGATTAAACCGTAGCGCATAAATAACTTCCCCAGCCAAGTATAGCCGGAGAAATTTAAATGAGCTGGATGAAAACATCATCACTTTTACTGGTTCTCGTTATTGCGGTGGTTATGATGACCGCCGGATGTACACAGAACCCGCCCGTAACGACCCCTGCAACAACCGTAACGACACCCGTCCCAACCACATTAGTCGCGACATCAATCGCGACACCAACCATGGGTGGGAGCACAGGACTTGCCAACCCCGCCTCAGTATACTGTGGCCAGGTCGGAGGAAAGAC
>JBAXMF010000008.1:0-22179 GCA_037134435.1 Methanomicrobiales archaeon
TGGATAATCAGGGAGGTGTTCTCGTATCGTTTCTATTTCTTTGATCACTACCTGCTCACCTCTGCTTCGAATAAAATTTCTGACCTTGTCCCTTTCATGTCATTTCAATCAATTCCTGCCATGCTATTCGAATGGTAAACCAGGGTTATCGCCACATAACAGGTGCACAAATGTCATTTCAATTTCTATTGGAAATTCGATTGGATAATTCTGTCGAATTATATAATTAACTAATGCAGGGAACGCACCAGAGGTTTGGTGGACCAAAAAGGGTAGATTTTTAATTTTTGTTGTCTTCTAGTCTGAATCCCTTAATCGTCTATTAAATTCGCTTTCGGCACCCCATTCGAAAATATGGATAAGGGGTCTGATTAGAGGATTTAGCGGGTAAAATATGGACCTGCCCGGGAGACCCGGAAATATTTTTACCGGCGCGGGCGATTCTGTAGGTTTTGTACCTTGAGACCGGAAAAGATGTTCCGGATGATACAGACCTGGTAACAGTCACCTATTTTGTTTCATCCTGATTATCAGAATAATAGATCTTTATTCGTGCTGTATCCTTGAGGAAATTGATCGTATCGATATCAAACCCGGTAATGTTGAGGCCGGTCCTCGTCTTTAAGTCCTCGATCATCTCGTTTCTTTTCCCGGCATGGATAAGATGGATCTTCTCGTATACCACCTGCTTGCTGTAGTGACCGTTCCGGAAGCCCAACTTCTTCTCAAGTACCCAGATGATGACAATGATCACCAGATCCGTCAGGAGCAGCTTATCGTACTGGCCCAGCCCAAAGAGGATGGAGTTCAGGATTGGCAGTGCAACCATGATGAAGAGATAGGTCATATCATGTATCGGAATGGCCTCGGTCCTGTATCGCAGGATGGAGAACAGGGCAAACAGGCCGAATCCAACACCTATCGAGATTTCCACGCTGGTAAAGAGACCCATGATGAAATAGATCACGGTATTGAACGCAAGGAATGTGAAGAGGTAGGCCTGCTCACTCTGGCGGGGATAATAAATGTACCGCACAATGAAGAATGCTACGATGAAGTTAATCAGGAAGCCCGCAATATATTCAAGGCCTGGTAGAATCAGCATGCGGTCACCCCACCGTGGGAAAGCGTTTCGAGATGGATCCGGACCGGCTTGAATGCATTATGTTTTTGTTCAGGGTAGAGAAGTGCCACACCGATACAGTACTTCGAGAACCGTGTCTTCCTGATCCCCATCATTTTAAGTCCTGCAAGTGCCTGGGACATGAAAAGAGGCCGGTCATGCTTAATTTCTCCGACCACGACACCAGGATATGAGTGGAGCGTAGTATTGTTACGGAATGAAAGCCCCAGGTCGAATGTGACCCGTTCCCCAAAATCCTTTGATACCAGTGTAATCCTGTGGTACTCCGTGCTCAGCACAGGATAAAATTCCCGGAAATCATACGGGAAAGCAGATTCCAGGAATCCTGCAGGGCCCTTATCCGTGAGTGAAATTGTCCCTTCCGTTTCCAGGCGTGTTTTAACCGTCCTCCCGGTGTTCAGCCGCTCTTTTACCTCGAGAAATGTCTTGCCCGTGGAGCAATAATAACGGAATCGTAATTTGAAACGGTTCGCTTTTCCATTATGGTGCTGGAGATAGGTCATAAATGACCCCGTATCGTAATACATCGTATCATACCTTCCAATTCTTGAATGTTCAATGTCGAGAGCCCGGTATGACCCGTTGAGGCCAGATATCAGGTTGACACACTGTTCAAATGTCATCAGGAATTTTTTCTCCCTCCTGCTCTGCAGCTGGGCATCCGAATCCCTGATTTCATCAAGGGTTATCCCCTCATATGCGCCGAGTAGCGGGGAAAGGTCACCAATATCGGGTAAGACCTTTGGATCAGGTGGCCGGATCACAGACTCCATGTTCAGATCCCTCCGTTCAGTTGAGATCCCTGCGCTCCGGAGAGGAACAGCACTACTGCATCATAACGGCTGTTGACCTGCAGGATTAGCTGGTCGAGAGAGGAGGCAAAGGACGCGGCACTGTTGAGATTGGTATACCCTTTCTGTTCGCCGTACTGCCCGGTCACATATGGCTCGATCAGATTATGGTACTGCCGGTAGATCTTTTCCATCTTTGACGGTTCAAAGGCAGTATTTACGGTCTGATCAAGGTCGTCAAGGTACAACTGGTAATATACAGGGTCATCCATCAGGTACCGGATCAGTGGCCAGTTTTCACCCACCTCTGTAAGTCCAAGTGAGCGGGGGGAACCCATCTGGCCCCCACCGGCATTGGGTACATTCATCATGCCATTAGGTCTATTCTGGTTCTGTGGTGGTATGCCCGGGATCCCTGCACCCGGTGGCTGCCATGAGATGTCGGTGACAGTGTCCGTAACCAGGTTATTGAACGTTGAAGGGATCTCCAATGTTTCCTGGGTACCGGAACGTTGAATCAGCAATGCTGTGACGGCCCCTGCCATAGTGGCCGGGTTTTTCACAATTGTAGGATTTCCGGGAAGATTTTGGACACCGGTAGGCCGATACAGAAATGCCGTATTAATCCCCGTGTTGGGGGTTTTGTTTTTCACCAGCCGGGTATTCACTAGGGGGTCTATGGTTCCAGCACGTTGAATAACCAACGAAGGGCTAATCCCTGTTACAGGGGTTATGTTTTTTAACTGTGTTTCCTGGTTACTGGAACGTTGATTTGCCCAGGATGTGCTGGCTCCAGTACTTACCATTGAGTTTCTGATTACTGACGGGATTACCCGTGTTCCCTGGTTATCCACATTCTGTGCCCATAACGAGGTATTTGTCCCGGTTCTTCCTATTGCATTTTTGATTACTGACGGGATTACCCGTGTTCCCTGGGTATCGGCATTCTGTGTCCACAACGATATGTTTGCCCCGGTCCTTCCTGTGACGTTTCTGACAATCGATGGGAGTACCAGTGTTCGATTGGTTTCCACTTTCTGTATCCACAGCGATGTGTTGGTCCAGTTTCTTCCTGTAACATTACTGATCATTGACGGGATCCCCGGATTACTCAGGTTTCTAGTACCCTGCGGTACCTGGCCATTCGGATCTGGATTCCCTGCACTATTTCCACCTGACAAGGCTTCGTTGTTGTCCCAAGGGATCCAGGTGATTTTGCCATCAGCAGGATCTGTGTAGAGGTAAAAATTTTTACACTGCACCCCATAGGCGTCCCAGTTCTGGATAGCCGTGTTTATTGCGAGCCAATGGATAAATTCATCCACATCCAGGACCTGTTCAAGCTCCTGTCTCCACCGGGCAGGGTCCGTTTTCCTGGTATCGGAATTGAGAACAGTGTAGAGTAATTGGACATCACTCCAATCTGCCTCATCTTCATTCGTTTTCTTTTCAAAAGACTCAGTATTGAACGAACCCGCGGCAAACATTGCACCATCCCCTTCGGGTTTATACAGGTTTCCAGAATCGTCCGAGAATTGTGTTTTTATCACGGTATCTTCAACATTCTCGATCATGGTGTACAGCCCAAAGTAAACCGGACCCTCGCCATGATCTATATACACCCGGTAAAACGCCGTTTCCGGCGCGACGACCCCTCCGCTCTGGAATATCTCAGGGACTACCTTGTCACGGATAAGCGAGTCATCACCCATCGCACTTTTCAGGTCGAGTTCATCAAACCCATAGAACCGCTGGTTCTTAATATCAGGGTTCTCATCCTCATAATGATCAAAATCCAGTCTCATTGAGATTTTATAAGACCCGGACTTCCATGTCCTTCCAAGGGTTGATTGTCCCTTCCACCGTATGCCGACATCAGTCCATTCTTTTCCATTAAAGGTGATGTTAGCACCGACATAGACGGGATCAAATGTGAATGCCAATCCATCCCCACCCTGCATGCCTGCGCCACCTGATGATGCTCCGAATGCCCCGAATTCAGCGGTCATATCAGCAACCATCGTCTTCCAGTTTTCCTTTGGAATCGTGATCGTAATGACATTCACAGTCTCGTCAGGAAAAATAACAGAATAATCAGGGGATACTTTATTCCCATGGGTTCCATCTGTCCAGTCCTGAGACCGCCCGGATTCAGTTATTGTCACCAGGTCAGTATTCCCGGCGATAACAGACCCGGGTATCATTAAACATAGCGATAATCCGAAGATTACCGTAACAATAAATTTTTTATTCAGCATGTATGGTCCACCAGGATGAGACGATGCTCGTATAACTATCCTGCATCACTACTTCTTGGAAATTTTATATATTCGGCATATCGGGATAGTGATATAATAGGCCGGGAACGGCAAGGGTTTAACTCAGGGGTATACTCAATCAACCCCTGGGAATCCGGCACGGTGCTATTCCGTTCTAACTTTATGGTCCGGGACGGACCCCACGAAACAAAGCCAGACTATAATGATCGAGGGTCCGGGCCAGCTGCCCGCAATACTATGAAGTCAGATAACTCCACGGTGCAATTATTCCAAATTCCCGTCAATATCTTCTCGTTCCCGATGTTTTGAATAGAATAGGACTTACGCAGATGCGGTGGAAAAAATTAGAACGCATATTTTGGATGGACTAACTATTCAAAAAATAGCAGATGTAACGATTTGCCATTTTGCGTCATAAATCGTGATCCCATTTGTTTGGTAGGCGACCTTTTATCGAATGATAGCACGAATCGAACAATTGATATAATTTCTTTGACCGGCTTCCTTTCGAATCTTACAATCCCCGACGCAACATAATTCTTTCAATGAAAACGGAGGTAATTCTCAATTGGCCAACACGTTGCTTCGCAGATTTCTTCGGACCTGATCATCATTTGTGACAAAATTTGTTGCGCAATACAGATCTCTACCCTTTTTATTCAAGGTATGAAAAAATCGGATAAATCCATATTTTTTCATGTGGACAACAATTCCATATCATGAATGGTAATCGATTGCATGCACCCCTGGTTAACACCCTGAACCAACGGGAATAAGGATTCCTGCAATTGGATAAACCGTTGACAATGTTGTGTAATATATCCGGAATATCGTGTACCCATTTCAAGTATTACATGAACGAGACCACATAGGACCTGATAGTATTACAGTCGGACCTGGGATAAAACGGTCTGATCATGAATGATTCAGCCCTCCCGGAATAGCGCATTTCCAAAACAGGGAGCAAATTCCAGGGAGAACCACAAGGAGAGATTTGATATGAAAACCATAACCAGAATGCTGCTGGCATTCGCCCTCATCTTCAGCTGTACCACCTGCCTGGCAGGTGCAGCTTCTGTGGAGACAGGAACCACCATTGTTTCATTGAACGGTAATTCGATAACGATGAATGGTACCGGCGCAGCAATAGAAGGAAATGTCATCACGATCACATCAGCAGGCACGTACAGCATACGTGGAACGTTGAAAGACGGGCAGATACGGGTAGACACACAGGACGCTGATTCGGTAAAACTTATCCTGAACGGAATGGATATTTCCAGTTCATCGAGTGCTCCCCTGTATGTTGTCAACGCGGAAAAGACCATAATTACCCTGGCTGACGGTACTAAAAATTATGTAACTGACGGAAATTCCTATGTCGCTGAGATAACCAGTTCTGATGAGCCGAATGCAGCAATTTTTTCAAAGGATGACCTCACGATTAACGGTGGCGGGTCGCTCGTTGTCGATGCGAACTACAACGACGGCATCACCAGCAAGGATGATCTGAAGATCAACGGCGGGACCATCACCGTTAACGCTGTTAACGATGGTGTCAGGGGTCGGGATTCCGTTGTCGTCAAGGGCGGGACCACAACCATCAAGGCAGATGGCGACGGGATACAGGCAAATAATGACGATGATTCTACAAAAGGATATGTTTCCATTGAGGATGGTACCATCAGTATTATTGCCGGAGCGGACGGTATCCAGGCAGAAACCAGCCTTACGATCAGTGGGGGCTCGATAACTGTTTCATCTGGTGGCAGCAGTGCAAACAGCGTCAACCCCGCCAGCAACCAAAACCCCGGGGGTATTCCGGGTATGGACAACAACGCCGATACCAATGATTCTTCCAGTGGGAAAGGCCTGAAGGCCGGTGTTGCCCTTACTATCACGGGCGGGTCCATCACCGTCGACTCTGCCGATGATTCCATCCATTCAAATGGTAGTATAACAATTAACGGTGGAATAATCAATGTAGCTTCCGGGGATGACGGCATTCATTCAGATACCTCCATCGATATTACCGGCGGGGATATTCGCATAACAAAGTCCTACGAGGGTATTGAAAGTTCGATAATTACGATTAATAATGGCTCTATTCACCTCGTTGCAAGCGATGACGGGATAAACGGCGCAAGCGACAGCGATACAACGTCAACAAACGTACCACCAGGCCAGATGGGTTTCGAATCCGCAGGGAATAACGCCCTCATGGTCAATGGCGGGTATATCGTCGTTAATGCCGGAGGAGACGGCCTTGACATAAACGGCCCGATCACGATGACCGGCGGGGTTGTTATCGTCAATGGCCCGACAGACAATGGAAACGGGGCCATCGATTACACGGGTAGTTTCAAAATAACCGGCGGTAACCTGGTTGCAGCCGGCAGTTCAGGGATGGCACAGGCCCCAGGCAATTCATCCACACAGTACTCGGTAATGCTGACGTTCCCGTCCGCCCAGTCGGCAGGTACGATGGTCCATGTTGAGACCAAGGCAGGTAAGGATATTCTTACCGTTGTACCGACAAAGACATTCCAGTCGGTCGTGTTTAGCACACCAGAACTTCAATCGGGTTCGGAATATATCACCTACTCAGGTGGCAGTTCAACCGGTACGGTAACAGATGGTTTGTACTCCGGCGGGACCTACAAACCCGGTACCCAGGTTTTTGCATTTAATATTTCAGGCCCTGTAACCACGGCAGGCTCGCAGAGCGGAGGAAACCCCGGCCCCAACCCGGGTAATCGACCCACTCCGGGTAATCAAACGAACATGCCTACCCCGATGGTCACTACAACAGTCCCAACAACAAAAGTGACGAACACCGTTCCAACTACGGTCCCGACGACCAGGGTGGCTACAACAGTCCCAACAACAACCGTACCCACCGGGCAGTACGAGCAGGTCTATTTCACGACCACCCCAGAGGGAGCAGTTATCATCATCGATGGAGTCCAGAAAACGGTCGTTACACCTGTTTACATACCGGTCACGGTTGGCACACACCAGGTTATCTTCACATCACCAGGGTATAACCAACTGCGGACAACTTTCGTGGTAGCAAAGAGTATGAGGAATACGATATCAGCAAACCTTGTGCACGGAACTGATAACAAAATCCCGGTTCCTATCGTTGTTACTACAATTCCTACGACAGCCCCGACAACAATACCGGCAACAGTTCCAATCACTGGAAACAGCGGGACATTCCAGCTCCCATCCTGGGCTAAACAGTTCATGCCAGGTTCCCAGTTCAGTTGGGCCTGATCCCCCCCCAATTTTTTGGATGACCCAGCCAGGTTGATTAACCGTATGATCCTCTGACACTATGGCACAAGAAAATCTGCTATAGGTCCAAGAGGTAGAGGAATTAAAATCAAAGGTCACCATGAATACCAGGGTGCAGCGTCACCACCAATGCGGAAAAATCCCCCTACATGGCCATTCATCAGAAAGAGATAGTGGTGATCCCCTTTCTCGCCACCCGATACCACCCCGGTAGTATCGTTTTTTTGGTATGGTTACGGAATACCATCCTGGAAATGGTTTCCTGGATTTTTGATATATTGAACCTTTTAGTGTAATTATTCCCATTTATTTCGATAATCAGGTCTAATCCCGTGCGTTGAATATATGAGTCGCCGTTGGGTATGCTGAGAAGAATACTACCCTGTACCAGGGCCATGCATAGGGATTCAATGTCAGGCGGGCATCGTAAAGGATGTTTTTTCTGTACCTGCAGTCTCTCTTCCCATGGCACTGGCGGGTTCTATCCAGATATCAGAACGTGGAAGATCTGAATTAATAAAATGGAGGAAACCATGCAAAAAAAATCAATTATCGTAAGTATTATTTTGATAATACTGCTGTCGTTTATCAGTTATACGGCCGGGGCAGTTAACACAACCAGTAGTTCTGGTAGTACGGTCGATCCATCATCACTGGTATACGTATCATCGGCCACTATGAACCCCGAAGTATTTTATCCCTATGAACAGGGTACGGTAACCATTATATTGGTGAATAAAGGCGACCAGTCTGTGGGACTGTTAAATCCGGAAATCCTTGGCAATAATATCCACATAACAAGCAAGGATGCATGGAACACCATAACGTATATCGGACCGGAAGCTGAAGCTACCTACTCCTTCCCCGTCACCGTGGTACCCCCGGAAGGGACCTACTTTCCGTTGTTCTCTCTAGCAACAAAAAGCGGAAACAGTATCCATTATCCACTCACCGTGAAAATTGACTCGACAGATCTTAAGGCAGTAATTTCAGGTGAACCTGATACCTTTGCCACGTCATCGAAAGAGACCGTCAACCTGACCCTCATCAACCCACGTGCCGGCACACTCAATGATATCCTGGTCAGCGCTTCTGGAAGTGGTCTCGAAATCAACCCTTCTCAGAAATATATCAGCGTACTGGATGAACAAAGTTCGAAAGAGATTCCATTCACCGTTACTGCTCACCAGGATTCAAACCTTACATTCAATATCAGTTACCGGAACGGGGATAGCAAGCGGAATGTTAACCTGGCCCTCCCCGTCATAACAGGCGAGGACAAGACTGCGGCGGTACCGGTCGTCAACAATATTGCAGTGACCCAGAAGGGATCGTCCTATGACCTAACAGGGGATATCACCAACGCTGGGATCACCGATGCAAACGGGCTCGTGGTAACGGTAGGATTCCCGGCAAACGGTTTAGGAACGTACCCCGAATACGTCATCGGCTCCCTGGCATCTGATGATTCCTCGAGTTTTGAAGTGACGTTCACCACCACGGATCTATCAGCGGTCCCCCTGGTCATGACCTGGAAAAACGATGATGGCGATGATTACCGTGTAACAAAGACCCTTAATCTCAACGCTGCCTCAGGTTCCGGAAGTCCTGCAGTAAGCACAGGTTCCGGCACTACCGTCTCCGGATCATCCGGGATGCCGGCAGGAGGACCGGGCGGGGCTCCGGGAATGGGTGGACCCGGTGGCAGCACCAGCTTGTTCAGCGGAAGCAAAGGGAGCGGTATCAGTTCATTCTACCCTGTAATCGCAGCTGCAATCATCCTAATTGTCAGTATCGTGCTTTGGAAGAAGCGTAAATGGCTCTCTCGCAAGCTGAAGAGGCAATAAGAGGATTCTTAATGTTTGAGAAACCCCTTATCCAGCTTACCGATGTCTCCAAAGTCTACCACCTTGAAAGTGGGGACTTTTCAGCGCTCAAACAGGTTTCGCTTGACATCATGGAGAACGAATTTGTCGCTATCATGGGACCCTCGGGTTCAGGAAAATCTACCATCATGAACCAGATCGGGATCCTTGATATCCCTACATCAGGTGAGCTTTTTATCGATGGGAAAAACGTGGCATACATGACAAACCTTGAGCGGACGCATATGCGCAGGGATATTATCGGGTATGTATTCCAGAAATTTTACCTGATCCCACTCCTTTCCGCCTATGAGAACGTTGAATACCCGCTCATCCTGAAATATAAAAAGCGGGACACCACTGGAAAAGCGGCAGCAGTTCTGAAATCCGTAGGGTTTGACAAGGAGATGGGAGAACATCGCCCTAACCAGCTTTCCGGTGGGCAGCAGCAGCGGGTGGCAATCGCACGGGCACTGTTCAATGACCCGAAAATTATCCTCTGCGATGAACCAACCGGGAACCTTGACCGGAAGACAGGGTTCCAGATCATGGATATCCTCTGCGGCCTGCACAAAGAGGGAAAGACGGTAATCCTGGTTACTCACGACCCGAAGATTGCTGAGTACGCACACCGGACGATTACGCTAGATGACGGGAGGGTTGCAAGCTCATGAGAGATATTTTCTTCGATTTATCAGTCAGGAGCGTCCGGCTGAACTACCTGCGGTCAATCCTGGCATCAATCGGGATTGTAATCGGCGTTGTCGCCATTTCTGCGATGGGGATGCTCGGGACCAACATGCAGCTCGAGGTAAAAGACCAGCTCTCGGCAGGTGCAAATACCATTGTTATTACGCCGGATGCAGTCAGGATGGGCCCTCCGGGTTCAGCTCCCCCTTCCTCTGACTCCACTCAGGTAATAACAAAGGCACAGTTCAGTAAAATCAAGATTGCTGCAGGGACGAATGCGAGTGCTATCATCCCCATTTATTCGAAAAATACCGAATTCGTTCTCGGCTCTGTCCCGGGCAGGGGCATGCTCTACGGGATCGATCCTGATGAGAACACTTCGTTTCTCACGATTGCAAACGGGACAACCATTAACGGCATCAATGATGCTCTCGTAGGGTCTACCATTGCCACCAACTTTGACTTAAAGATCGGTAGCAGGATCAAGGTTGGATCAAGTACCTCGGGTTCCCGCCCGGAAGTCAGGATCGTCGGTATCCTCAAGGCACGGGGAATGGCTTCGGACGGCGTCAGTACTGACAATGCGATCGTTGTCTCCGATACATGGTATACCAACCAGTATGGCGGGGAAAATGAGTACCCCCAGATAAATGTGATCGTGAAGAATATCGATACCATAACTGGTGTCGAAGCGGCAATTGACGCGAAACTGAATACTGATGAGAAAAAGCCTGTTATCCGTATCCAGGACGCAAGTTCACGGTTATCCAGCATTACCTCGACGCTTGGGACGATGACCACGTTCATACTGGCAATTGGGGCCATCTCGCTCCTGGTCGCTGCCACGAGCATTTTCAACGTGATGATGATGTCCGTCACCGAGCGGGTACATGAGATTGGCATCCTTCTCTCTATCGGAACAGAAAAAGGTGAGGTACGCCGGATGTTCCTGTACGAAGCGATCATCCTCGGTATCATCGGTGGAGGGGTCGGTGGTATTGCCAGCCTGGTGATCGGCTATTCAGTAGTGAGTGCCATGATCGGGACAACGGCTTATTTTTTCCTGCCGGAAAGTATTTCGTATATACCCATCGGCACGACTATCGGTATCATTGTCTGTGTCATATCCGGGCTCTACCCGGCATGGCGGGCATCAAATATGGACCCGATTGATGCACTCAGGAGCGAGTAAAGAACGGCTGAACGTCCGCTGGAATGGTCCGGGATCCCCGGGATATTCAGGGCGCAGCCATATTTCCTGCCCGGTGAAACAGGGAGTTTTTATTTTTTTGGTATTCACCTTAATTACATCAGATTGACGGTAATGAAATCGGTCTGGAGCGGTACTCCGGAATGGCAGGGTACGATACGAACCTGGCGTTAACCCTGATATATTCAACATCCAGGTTCAATTATTCACGTCGCCCATGCAGTATATCACTCACCACATACACCGAATATAATATCATACCGGGGAATGTGATCCAGGATGAATTCCCAAGGACCGGAATCATCAGAATGGGAGGTGATCCGTACCAAAAAGTGGCACACCGTGTGAAATATACTAGATCGAACGGCGGGATAATCATCATATCCCCCCCGCTGAACATGGTGATGACAGGTTGGGGTGTTTCTGGAAGGTTTTTTTTAGTGTAGCAAAAATATTGTGGAAATTTCCACCCAGATGACAGGAAATTATCACCCGGTTCCGGGAGAAAATGTCTGAATATCAGAGGAAAATGTTATGTTCCTGATAACCGACAAACGCAATATTCAGGGCTGGAACAGTATTTGATAACATAATTCATGATCTGGCAGGGGGTGTGTCAGAGCACCACAAAGACCTGGGGGCCCGGCCACCATTTCGAATCCACCTTCCAACATGTAATTCCCCCGTCCGAAAACCGGAATGGGCAAACCCCCTAACAGACCTTCCATTCATCATTACATATCAGCCATGCCCCTGATTTTTTTCGTTCATTCCAAAATGTTCACACCCTTGTATCACGGACAATCACGATGATCAACTCCGTGGTCCCCCGGATGAATCATAATCCTGTAATTGTTGTGCACACCTGCCCAAAAACAGGTAACCGGTTTTTAGTTCCTGGTAATTGCCGGGATAAAATTCCAAGCGGTAGAACACGGGGACCGGATTTTTTTGAGGGTTATGTACCCGAAGTGGTTCATATATCCCACTCACCAGTTCATCATATCACACATTCTATGATTCGAATATAACAGGCCGGATGATGATTCACATGCGGATGATCAGTCCCGAAGAGATCATCTGAAATTGAATAACCATTAAAAACCCTTGAGACCGTGAATGCCTGCGGGTGAAGACGATCCCCGGTCATCCTTGTCATGGAAGACCGTGATTGATACGCTATTCACCCGATGAAGAACCCAGTTCATCGGTTTTGGGGCAGTAAGAAAAAAGGACCGATATTACCTGTGCACAACAGTACCGGGCTGGTAACAGGTCACGATAGATCTGGAGAGATGTAACTCATGAAAAAAAGCACACTATTCATGCTGAGTGTTTCAGCAATTCTCATCGTTGGAATTTTCTGTGCAGGCTGTACAGATACGGGCAGCGCCTCAACGCACCCGGAGACTAATTCCATATCCCCAACCGAGCAGACCAGGGCTTCCGTAACAGTCAATGCCGAAAAACCCATCGTGACTTCGTCATCCACTACCCCCGATCAGGGGATGAAAGTCAGAAACGGCTCACAGGTTAACCAGTCTGGTACGCCGCCAGGCACACCACCGTCCGGAATGATGACGAATGGTACCCGGCCTTCCGGTTCTCCGCCATCAGGAATGGCATTGAATGGTACACGTCCTTCGGGTACTCCACCAACGGGCGGCCAGCCACCATCAGGATCACCTTCACCCGGCAGTCCACCACCAGGGTAAATAATGAGTTGAACTGATGAATCGCGAGGCCACAGCTCTTGCAACATTGGTGGTTAATCAAAGGACCCCGTATGGACGAAAGGGTCCAGTCTGTCCGGCTAACCGGACAGATCAGTACCCGATATTTTTTTTAGTTCCGTAATTATTTCAGCGACCGAGGAATACCGATCACCTGGTTTTTTCTCCATGCATTTTTGAATGATGCCCTGGATTATCATGCCATCAGTTCCAGGTAATGGTTGCAGTACAGGGTCATCATAGAGAATTGCGTGCATTACCCCGGCGATACCCTCCCCCCGAAACGGCGCATGTCCCACCATGAGGGAATAGAAAAGGACACCAAGCTGGTAGATATCAGTCCATGGGCCGGTATCCCCATAGAGGTTTGGGGCAAGCTGTTCAGGTGCGGCAAAATCCGGAGAAAAACTGATGAGTGCCGTCTGTTTTGTATCAGTGAGCGCTTTTGCAAGTCCCCAATCGGTGATTTTCGGGACGCCCTCGTCAGACATAAGGATGTTTTCCGGCTTGATGTCCCGGTGAATGATACCCTTTTCATGAGCATATTGGAGACCTTCCGCTAAACCGGTAATAATTTCCACGGATCTTTTCTGGTCAAGCGGCAGGGGTATTTCTGCAAGGGATGCTGAATAACATTCGATCTCAATATAGGGCACCGGGAATACATTTGCCGAATAGATCTCCACAATATTTTTATGGTGAAGCCCCTGCCAGAGATGAAGTTCTTTGGTGAAATGGGACCCCGTAACCTCATCAAACCGTATTGGGACTTTAATGGCAACAGTCCGCCCTTCTGCATCCTTCGCACGGAATACCCGGCCAACCCCACCCTCACCCAGGTACTCGGCCTCCGGGTACTTCTCTTCCAGGGGTGGAGGGAGCCGGGCGGCATAATGCCGGTGGTCCAACGGACCGGTTTCTCCATTCCCTGGGTAACCGGTCTTGTTAACAACCGTGATATTCCGGGATTGGGTCCAATCAACCTGCTCATCTCTCCCGTGTCTCTTCCGCCACCAGGTCCGTTCATACCAGATACCTGCAACAACCGACAGGACAATGATGATGGGAATTATCCACCATACCGGGCCAAGGTTAGCAGGAAAAGGGGGGGGCGGACCCAGGGAAGTCCCGGGACCGGGCGAAAAGGGGTCATTATTCGATGGCTGGATACCAGGGGGACCAGAAACCGGCGAATCTGCCATCATTATTATCGTATACAACCCCGGGGGCTTCATGAGGGGTGCATTGTCTGTTATTGAAGCGCTCTTCATCAGACTTCCAGGGGCGCCCGGACCAGCATTCTGAACCATGCTTGGCACATTTCTTATGGTCCCATTACTTACGTCATCTCCGGTATCCGGTATCTGGAAATTTCCAAAAGTTCCCGAACCGGTATTCTGAACAATGTAGGGGACATCTCCGACCCCATCGCTATTCGCATCCTCTCCCTGGTACTGCTTCCAGAAATTTCCAAGAGACCCGGTATGTTCCTTTCCGGAATATAAATATTCTGATGGAAAGGTGTCCCATAACAGGTCCGCAGACAGGCCCATGACGTTAACGGGATTATCAAAGTAGTTCAGGAATACTTTGTTCATCTGCGAGCCACGGTCGGCATACAAACCGACCGAGTTATTTACGATAGTATTGTGAGAAATTTCATTATGCACGGCGGATTGCAAACCGATCCCCCGTTTCAATCCCATAACACTGGAGTTATGTACCTGATTATTATCTGACTGCACGAGGAGACCGTACTGGGCCGACCCCGTTATCGTTATACCATCAACCACGATATCGTTTGCATTCAGCGAAATTCCCGCGATACCGTCGCCGGATATTATTGTAGGTGGATAATCCTTATCGAGTGCACGAAGGACAATTGACCGGTTAATAACAAGGTTTTCGTAATAATTTCCACCTTGCAAAAGAACCGTGTCGCCATTTTCTGCGCTATTGATTAAGCCCTGCAGGGAGTTGGTACTGGCATTCACCGGGTACGTAAACACGGTTGCGGCTACCGGGGACAACGCAATAAACAGGGATAAAACCGCCAGGATAACCAGGACGTCCCTGGTTGCCGGTATCTTCCTGACTCTTGGATACCCTGCCCCCATATTTGCCACCAAAATTCACTCATTTAAAATAAAAAGGAACCGTGCAGAATTTTTCCCTATCGCAAGGTCGATGACATCACCATTCTTTAACGGAGTTTTGACCTTCTGTTTGATAGACTCCGTGTTCACAAAGGTACCTCCCGAACTGCCATAGTCCTCAATCTGCCACCCGGACCCTGCCCTGGCGAGGACAGCGTGGGGCTTTGTGATCCTTGTCACCACGATATAGTCCTCGGGAAGCACCACGTCTCCTTCGTTTATTACGGCCGGTGCATCCGGGTCACTCCTTCCGATAAGTACCCGGTCTTTTTTAAGAAGGTACGTAGTACCGGCACATTTCCCTTCCAGGAGGTGGAGAGCGGGATAATCTGTACCTGATTCCTTGAGGACTGCCGCCCGGACCGATTCGAGACGTCCCTGGATGTCACCATATCCGATCGGGATATTGATCCTTGAAAAGACGCCCATATTTTTGATGAGCATTTCGAGACCACCTTCAGCAAGGGAAAATTTCCAGACCGGATGAATTCCCTTCGCGGTCTCCCGTCCAAACCCCGCCTCCTTCTTTACAAGCCCGATGTGGACAAGCTGGTCAATGTGCTTTTTAGTGTTTGCATAGCTGGTTTCGATACGGGCAGAGATTTCACTGATCTCCTTTGGTTCCCGTTCGATAACTTTGAGTATTTTCAACCGTATCGGGTTGGAAAGCACGTCCAGATATTCGGATAGTTCCTGTAAAAAAGCAGGGTCCGTTGAAATTGAAATTGTTTCTTTCTCGGTCATTTGCAGAAGACACCCATTGGATAGTTTCATCTGCACACAGGGATTATCTCGGGGTGTGCCTGACTGTACTATCTTGTGTTAATAATAAAATAGATTGGTATATGCCAGTTCCCCTCCTGTTTTCATCCCATTCAAAATTTTTCCACACCAAAAAGGAGGTCCGTGCTGCCAGATGTCGGGTCAATTCGGTCCTTTTCTAACCTAATATTTCTGTATACCCTCACGTCAGAGGCTTCGTTTACTAATAAGATACCATAATGCCGATATACGAATTTGAGACATCATGTAAATTATTGATTCTCTCCGGTAAATGGAACAGAACCAGACATTTGGGGTGTTCGAGCACCATCATCAGATATCCGGTGGAAACGACGGGTAATGTCCCGGGGATACGGCTATTTTTGAGCAGGCAGGATCCGGGACAGGACCATTCCTTTCTTCCTGAATGGTGGGCAATTTTATGATTCCAAAAAAATAGCATCGATACGTGATAAAAAACTAGGGGTGCATCCAGTCGGACCCGGGGATACCCATGGAGGTATTTCCCGGACCACGAGAAATGATTGGACAGAAACGACCACGGGATTTAGATTGATTTAAAAAATTTCATCTCTTTTTCTCACCTTCATCTGAATTTTTACCTTGAAAAACCGGGAACATGGAAAAATTCAGCCCGCTTCAAAACCACAGGGCCTGCAGAATGCGGGACATTACCTGGAAAAAACATTCCAATGCTGCCAGATCAGAATACATTGTCAGAATAAGCTGAATATCATCACCATCTGGTTCAATCATTCCATTGAACGGGAGAATATGTACACGCACACCATATTTTGAATTTAATAGCTACCGGATGGTAGTCCAATACAGGGTATGTGTCATCAGGGGCATGTATCCCGAATAAGAGGAATGACATATGAAACAAAACAGAAGGATAGGCCTGTTAATTTCAGTCTTCTGCATCATGGTGCTGGTCATTGCCACCGCGACCGCATCAGGATTCGGACAGGGCAAATTTTCAGGCAAGAGCCTGGTTGCGGGAAATCGCACGGACTCAGGCACGCCACCAACCGGGACACCCCCGGAAGGGTTCATGTCGAATAGTACAGCACACTGGGGACCACCACCGGGTGGGATAATGCCAAACGGGACGCATCCATCAGGACCACCACCGGGAAGGTTATTGCCAAATGGCACAGCACCGTGCGGTCCACCACCAGGGGGAGTCATGCGGAACGGGACACATCCATCAGGTACGCCACCTTCATGACCCATCCCCACGGGTTTATTGCCGGCCAGCATTTAACCTGGTCGTTCAGTAATAACCAAGGAATTGGCCAGCAGTACTACCCTGATACCACGGATGACATTTCCGGACCACGAGAAGCGATAGGTCCATGGGTTACCGGATACATTGATTTTTCCAATCGATGGTCGAATGGGTCCGGCTCTCAACAATCCTTTCGCTTTTTCCCTAGAATTTCTTTCCTTATCAAAATAATCCTCTTTTTAAAACGATGTTCACAGCTCCTGATGATGAAAAACAACGGGGAGATTCATGCTGCCAATCGCCTGTGACTGCCCAGCAATCGGGTATCAATGATGAAAATGACAAGGGCATTTAATACGATAATGTCCCCCCGACATTTTCCTCCTGCATGCTTGTGGCCCTTCGGCATCATGACCGTTTTCATTCGAACGCACCGGATATATGATCCAACCCGGTTACATCAAATCCCATTGATGGATCATTGTCTCACCAGTACAATATCATCATTATATGAGCAGGGTGGCAGATGGGAGTGCAGTATCAGACTGCTGAATGAGTTGTAACAACGAAAATCAGCCATTTCAGATCGATTATTTTTGCAATAATGAAAAGGAGCAGTGTTTTCCGTTATTCCCAACCGATCGGATGTTATGAAATACCGTTATGAGATAGCGTTTGCCGGAATTCTCATTCTCTCTTGTTTTTTAAATTTCTGGAATATATGGTCATTGGGAATTTCCAATGAATATTATGCAGCCGCCGTGAAAAGCATGATACAGAATCCAGGCCTGTTATTTTTTAATTCATTCGATCCTGCCGGGTTTATCACCGTCGATAAACCACCGGTAGGCCTCTGGGTCCAGGCCGCCAGTGCGGTGCTCTTTGGTTATTCAGGTTGGTCCCTGGTCCTTCCCCAGACCCTGGCAGGTGTGGGATCTGTAGCGCTCATCTATTTCATCGTGTATCCCCGGTTCGGGAAAGCGGCAGGGCTTCTCTCCGCATTTGCCCTTGCTGTGACACCAATATTTGTCGCGGTCTCCCGGAACGGTACCATGGATATGCAGTTGATATCCGTCCTGCTCCTTGCAACGCTGGTTGCACTGAAAGCAGCAAAGAAACAGTCATTACCATATCTCCTGTTGTCGGTTGTCCTTATTGGTATCGGGTTTAATATCAAGATGATCCAGGCGTTTATCGTTGTTCCTGCGGTCCTCATCGTGTACCTGCTTGGTACGGGGAACATTCCCCTCCAAAAGAGAGCGGTACATATTGGAATTGCCCTGGTAGTACTCCTTTCAGTCTCTCTCTGCTGGGCTGTTGCGGTTGACCTGGTCCCGGCCGACGGACGCCCCTATATCGGGGGAAGTGGTGATAATACGGTCCTGGGCCTGATTATTAATTATAACGGGGTCCACCGCCTTGAAAATAGCATGGACCTCCAGGGCAATGGCCCACCAGCTTTTGCTACACCCCCGGGTAGCCTGACATCCACCAGCAATGGTCCGCCTTCATTCGGCCCTGGCAATGAAATACCTGGTGGCAGAAATCTAAGTTATCGCGGGAACCCACCTGGGTTTTATGGGGGGCTGGCACCTCCCGGTCAGCAACCAATGCCGCCCTCCGGCATGGCACCCGGTCCAGCAGCTCAGCAGGGAGGAGGAGGAATGGCAGGAGGCCCATTGATGCAGGATGCCGGTACTCCAGGTGTACTCCGCCTGTTTAATGAGGGACTTGCAGGTCAGATCAGCTGGCTGCTCCCTTTTGCCCTGCTCGGGCTTCTCGCCTGGTGGCGGTGGCCGTTAAACGGCCTTACACCCGGTTCTCCGGTCTTTGGACTCTACAATGAAAGAGGACGAACACTCGCATTCATGGTCATGTGGCTCCTCCCGGGACTTGCCTACTTCAGTTTTACCACTGGTTTCTGGCACACCTATTACATTGCAACGATCGCTCCGCCCCTCGCAGCCCTGACGGGTATCGGGGCGGTTATGATGTACCGGGCATACTGCTCAGACAAAAGGAAAGGATGGCTCTTTGTTGCGGCTATTCTCATCACGGGACTGACCCAGGTAATGATCCTGTCCGGTTACAGCGAATGGGCCGGAATCCTGGTGCCGGCCCTGCTCATCGGGACAATTGCCGTAACGATATTCCTCATCCTGTTAAAATTACGTGGATTAACGACCTCAGGAACGATCCCGAAAATAATTGCAGGCATCGCGATTGCACTCATTTTTGTTGCGCCCTTCATCTGGGCATGTACACCGCTGGCCTATGGTAATGGGGGAATTCTGCCAGCTGCCGGACCCCAGTTGTCACGGGATGGGATGCCAGCTCAGGGAAACAATGCACCAGGACCAGGGTCGATGAACCCTTCACTTGCGACGTATCTCATATCCCATGCTTCCGGTGAGGCCTGGTATGTCGCCGTGCCAGGCAGCAGAGAGGGCACCTCGCTGATTATCGATTCAGAAATTCCCGTCATGACACTCGGGGGATTCTCAGGGACAGACCAGATACTATCCGTGGAAAATCTTACTGAATTGATAAATGTGGGCAAGATTCGCTATTTCCTTCTCCCCTCCTCGTCACAGGACAATGGAATGATCATCGGGAATAGCCGGGTCTATTCGTTAGTCCGGAATCAGTCCACGGTGGTCCCTGCCTCTGAATGGGGCGGTGGGACCGTGAATACTCCGTATAGCAATATCACGCAAACAAACGCCGACGGGTTTTCCGGACCTGGCGGTAATGGCCCTGGAATGGAAAACCAGTACACCCTGTATGATGTTGGTCGTCACAATGAGCAGGGGAAGGACCAGAGAAAATGGTAAAACACAGAAATCCCATGGACGAATTCAGAAATCCTGATCGATGGACACCGGGATTTTTTTTATGCACCTACAAGATCTGCACATTACCAAAACTTTTTCAGGCCAGGTTCAAGCCTGATAAAGTCGTATGGTTTTTGTTAATCGGTCTTCTTTCTTCCCTCGCCGATTTGAGTCTTCTCTATTTTCTTACATCCTACCTTGGGATCTGGTACCTGGTTTCAGCATCAGCCTCCTATTGCTGTGGCATGGTAATCAGCTACAGCCTGAATAAATACCTGACTTTTCATGACCATAACCACGACTATATGGTACAATTTTCGACATCCGCAGCGGTTTCAATCAGTTGTCTTCTCATGAACCTGATTGTTATATGGCTGATGGTGGAATTTTTGTCTGTCCATTACCTGGTTGCGAAAAGTTGCGGTATAGGCTTTGGGTTTTTGTGGAATTATTACGGGCAGAGCACCATAACGTTCCGAAACAGTATATCCCAGGAATAAGACCTGATCCCTCGTTTTCTGGACAGGTGCGATAGATCAATGCCACCCCTATTATTCACCCTGCAAAAAAGATATGGAGAGACTATCATCCATTAACGACGATCAGGTCCTTCTGAACAGACACATTACCCAGCATCAAACCGGTAGTGCTGTCAAACCTGAAAATGGACAGGGTTACATTATAGACACCCGGGAACCGGTAGGTATGGACCGCGTTTGGCCCCGTTGCGTTGATGCCGTCACCGAAATCATAATTTCGGAAGGTCGGGTTTCCTGTTGACTGGTCCGTGAAGGAAACCTTCAGGGGCGCCGTCCCGTTGACAGGCGATGCAGCAAATTTCGCAACCAGGGGGACCATCGGTACACTGGTCACGGTGATGGCATTCGGTTTTGTTGCTGTGCTGCTCATAACGGAATACGTCGTGGTATTATATTTCATAATGGACAGGGTAATCGAGTAAACGCCTGGGAACCGGTAGGTATGTGTCGGATTTGGCCCCGTCACATTCGTTCCATCACCGAAATCGTAGACCAGCGTGGTCGGGTTTCCAACAGATTTATCGGTACATTTCACCGTCAGTGGTGCAGTCCTGCTCACCGGTGAGACGGTGAAGTCCGCCTGGAATGTCGGCTTCGGGGTGAAGGTGTGCAGTGGCAGATAATCGGCATTCCACTTGTCAAAGACGTATGCTACAGTACAGAACCCATCGCCCCGGTCAGGGTGGGTCTGTGAGAAACCGGTGCCGTCAGGGGACGCCCAGTAGTTACCGCCAAGGTACGGCCCACCGACAATGTTCGTTCCGGCAGTCTTCGTTACGTTCCAGTAATTAACCTCGCTTGTAGAGACCTCCTCAATCGCGCCCACCGCCTCCATTATCTCATCGGAAGCAGAGGACACCTTCATTTTATCCATAAATAGGTCTCCTTTTGGACCCTCTGGCGGGCTAAGGATCACCTGGTTGAAGTTATTGAAGTAATTGTCTACGAAGGTATTGTTTCCGGGCACAGAACTACCCCACGGGCGGGTCACGATTTTCATGCCGACCGAGTTATTCCGGACCTGGTTCTGACTGAACATGGCATCTCTTGAATACGCGAGCAGGATACCAGGCCCTGCTGAATCACCGATGACATTGTTCGTAACAGTCAGGCCTTTTGTTCCGGAAACCCATAATCCCAGGGAATTACCAATAATTTCATTTCCATCAAGGATGGCATCGTAGGCAACGAGGGGATTAGAGGCCACTACGATGCCATTATTATTATTCTTAATAATATTATTGCTGACCTTGAGGTCGTGGTTAAGGCCAGTCATCGTCACCCCGGATGTAATCGAATTATACACATCGTTTCGCCAGACCATTGAATTGTTACACCGGGTAATAAAGATACCAACCATGTTATCAGACAGCCGGTTGGTGAAAACAAAACAATCAGATGACCCAATCAACCAGATGCCCCTCGTGCAATATTCCACGTTCGAATGGGTGAGACTGCCATTCTGGCAGTTTAAGTACGTGATCCCTTCATACATGTGGGAGGGTGCAAGCCTGGCAGCGGTGAAATTCCGGCAGCTGATGAAATAATATGCAGCACCGTTTGCCTCGTTTCCGTCGACTGAAAAGTTGTCCATACCCTCGTAATACCGAATTGGCCTCCCATC
>JBAXMF010000009.1:0-21002 GCA_037134435.1 Methanomicrobiales archaeon
AACGAGCGGTTATGCGTCGTCGACAGTGTCCCCCTCGAAGTCAGGGAAGCCGCACGACCTCAGTCACTTGAGTATATTACGAAAAAGATGAACGGAGAGCGGCTGTCGAAAGAAGAGACCTATGCAATCATCAAGGATGTCGTCTCCGATGACATCAGCCCTGCCGAACTTACGGCATACATCACCGCAACGTACATCAACTCCCTTGATATGGATGAAGTTGAGCACCTCACCCGGGCCATGGTGGACACGGGCGAACGCCTGAATTTCCATACCCGCCCGATTGTGGATAAACATTCTATTGGGGGTGTTCCCGGGAATAAAATATCCCTGCTGGTCGTTCCGATAATTGCAGCAAGCGGGTTGAAGATCCCGAAAACCAGTTCAAGGGCGATTACCGGTGCCGGGGGTACAGCTGACCTAATGGAAATTCTTGCTCCCGTGTCATTCTCCGCAACCGAGGTCCAGAGGATGACGTTGAAGGTCGGGGGGGTGATCGTATGGGGTGGTGCCACGAATATTGCCCCGGCGGATGATAAGATCATTGTCCAGGAGTACCCGTTTAAGATCGATGCACGTGGGCAGATGCTCGCCAGTGTAATGGCAAAAAAACTGGCTATCGGTGCAGACCTGGTCGTCATTGATATCCCGGTCGGGCCGAATACCAAGGTTGCAAATGTCCAGGATGGGCGGAAACTGGCCCGCGAATTTATTGAAATCGGCGACCGGCTCAATATCCGTGTGGAATGTGCTGTTACGTACGGGGGGTCCCCCGTTGGTCGGGCCATCGGTCCGAACCTTGAAGTGGCAGAAGCCTTAAAAGCGCTTGAAGGAAACGATGAACCTGGATCGCTGATTCAAAAAAGCCTGGCGATTGCAGGGATAGCCCTTGAAATGTCAGGGAAAGCAGCTGCAGGAAACGGGTTTAATGTTGCGGGCGAGATATTACGAAGCGGGAAGGCGCTGGAAAAATTACGACAGATAATCGAAATCCAGGGAGGTGACCCCAAGGTGACCTCATCGGATATCGTCCCCGGGAAGCATGAGTATGTCGTCAAGACACAGACGAGCGGTTACGTCACGGATTTCAACAATAAGTCTTTAATTACTATAGCCCGTTTGGCTGGCGCCCCGCATAATACCGGCGCCGGGGTTCTTCTTCATGCAAAGAAGGGTAACAAGGTACAGGCCGGGGACCCGATCTTTACCATTTACGCCGAGCGAAAATGGCAACTTGACAAGGCGGTTGAGGAAGGGAGGAGACTGATGCCGGTCGTGGTCGAGGGAATGCTCATTGACCGGGTACCCGGAGATTACAAATGGCAGTAACAGTTATACATGCGAATGGGACCGATCAAACTAATTTTATGGTCGGGAATCAGATAAAATATAAATCATGGGCTCAAAAATATAATCCCTGGAGATTTATTGTATGAAGGTAACCTGTCGTCTGATATTCCTGGTCCTCTGCCTCCTCCTCCTTGCCGGTGGTGCACAGGCTGCTACCCTCTATGTGAATGTATTTGAAAAAACAACGAATGTTACTGCAATACCATATGCCTCAGTCTTTGTAAACGGTGCCCTTGCCGGGAAAACCGGTGAGGATGGGATCTTCACGTTCTCACACCCTGGTACTAGTCCAATCACCGTTAAAGTGATGAAGGCCGGGTATGAATCATGGGAAGATGAAGTTGGCATGGCAGAGCCGTCCATCCTCGTTCAGCTCAAAAAAAAGGAACTGGTGTTAAACATTGGTATTTTTGATGCCGACAGCGCCATTCCTATTGCAAATTCACAGGTACGGGTGAACGGGCCGAACATCACAGAATCCCAGAAAATGACAGATATTGAGGGGTCGGTCACGTTCCCGGCGCAGGCACTGGGTATCTACAATATCCAGATCAGTGCCCCGAATTATCAGAACCGGAACGAAGTCCTCGAAATGGGCATGGAAGGAAAAAACATCCAGTACCTTCTTATCCGGGGTGACAGGTTTTCAATCTTCGCAAAAAGTGCGGCTGACCAGACCCCTGTCGCGAATGCGGACGTATTCATCGATGGCGTGTCCAAGGGAAAAACGGATGGGAAGGGGATACTCTCTCTTGAAATTCCGCGGAATAAAGTCTACAATATAAAAATAACAAAGCCTGGCTTCACGGATTATTTTGAAAAAAAGTTGATCAGCGAGAATGAGGCAGTTGTCACCGCTTCGATGGCCATTGCACCATACCAGGCCTCAATATTTGTGTTCGATGAGACCAAAGCGCCGATACAGGGTGCATCCATCATAATCGACGGCAAGATACTTGGTAACACAAGTCCGTACGGAAAGTACACGTTCCATGACCTCCTATCCGGCCAGTATGTCCTCGAAGTAAAACACCCTGGATTTTCTCCCATGAGAAGGGAAATCGGGGAGGATGATCTTGGGAAGGATATTACCGTGGAATTGCCTTTCCAGCAGGCAGACCTCAGAATATTTGTTGAAGATGAAGGCTACCATGTGATACCCGGGGTTTCGATCTCCCTGAATGGCAGGAATGCAGGGGTTACGGATGGCAATGGGGCATTTAACACAAAGGTCAAGGTGAGCACCGAGTATAATATTACGGCATCAATGAAAGGCTACAAGCCTGTCACCATGATTGCCGGGATTGACCCCGGGAACACCACGTCGACAATTACCCTCTCCATGGAAAAAGACCTCAATGTGGGTATTTTCCTGACCGCAGGCCTGATTATCGCAGTTATTATCATTATAATCCTCGTGATATTGCTGGCTGTCAGGCGGAAACCAAAAACAAAGACTTCTCATGGCAGCAGCAAAAGCCATGGGGGCAGTGGTGGCGGCAAAAAAGGTGAGATCTGATCAACTCCGGTACATCATTCGTTTTTTTTATTATGGGGGTATAGCATGTCTGGTAGTACCGGCCTAGAAATTGGTTTTCCGGAGGATTACCCAGAAAAACACACTAGATATTGTCTCAAACGATCTGAAAATAAGTCAACGGACCCAGCGGGAATCGAACCCGCGTCCTTGGGTTCGAAGCCCAAGAGGATGTCCTCTACCCTATGGATCCAACCCTTCCCATATTTCAATCGTAACCTATTAAGCATTTTTCTACCGACTGAGTAATGAAATGATTCTCTCCGCCATTGAGATATCTAAAAGACTGCATGCATCAGGATGCATCAACGACCGGTCAGACGATAGCGGCAGTGATATACCGGCCCACGTATGTCATAGCACTGCGGCATCTGCCTGTGCAGGGGATAAAACCATACATCCTGTACAAGCAGATGGTCTCGACCTCATCATCACCCCATTCTCCCGGGAATGCCTCCAGCCTGCATCCTATGATCTCAGGGTAGCGCATGACCAGGTCCTGCCACGGGGTGCCTGTAGCCTGGTATCCACGCTGGAATGGGTGGAACTACCGGTGGACCTCGCAGCCACGCTCCGGTGCCGGTCCTCGTTTGGGCGGAAGGGATTACTGATTGCAGCGGGTTTTGTCGACCCGGGGTTCCGGGGGCAACTGACACTCTGTCTCGTTAACATGGGGGCAGAAGAAGTTCCCCTGTATCAAAATAACCGTGTTGTCCAGATGATAATCCATGAAGTGAAAGGTGGAAACAGGCTCTATGATGGCAATTACCAGGATAGCTACGGCGCAATCCATTCAAGGGAGTGGTCCGGTACATGATAATTTCAGAGTCCTGCATCCCTCCTTTAGTGGATCAGGCAGGACGAAAGGGTACAAACGGTTGATCCTATTTGACGACAGATCAACTATTAAGGAATACAATCCAGAATTAACAGGGAAAGGGTACACGTGCGTGGAATAAGTGGGGCATCAATGAGGGCAGACAGTATATTCCGAATATTTGGGATTTTGTGAGGCCGTATGATCCGTACAGAACGTAAATATATCGAGATCCTCCGGATCCTTAAAGATCACAGTGAACCCGTTGGTGCCAAACGTCTCAGCGAGATCATGGCGGAACGTGGTTTTATCCTCACTGACCGTGCCGTCCAGTATTATCTTCAGTACCTGGATGAGATGGGCTTTACAGAGAAAGTAGGCAACTTTGGGCGTATTCTCACTGCTGCCGGCATCGCAGAGACCAATTATGCCCTGGTAGGGGACCGTATAGGATTCATCATCTCAAAACTCGAACGGCTTGCGTTCAGGACCACGTTCGATCCCGAAACCGCAACCGGAGATGTTGGTTACAACCTCTCAATCGTGCCAAAAGACCAGGTAGAACTGGCAATTTCAGTTTTCGACGAAGTAATAAAGGCTGAATGTGGTTTTTTTAGTTCCTACCGTATCGTTGATCAAGACCCGCGGGTTCCTTCCGGTTCCATTGGTATCATGACGATTTGCAGCATCAGCATGGATGGTGTATTCCAGAGAAATGGTATCCCGGTAAAAATGGCCTATGGTGGCAGGCTTTCAATCGAAAATGGAGCCCCTACTGCTTTCCTTGACCTTATCGGTTACCGTGGGACCACGATCGACCCACTCCAGTTGTTTGTTTCTGCGGGTCTGACGTCAATACGGACCCTTGTCCGTACAAAGGCAGGAATTGGGCTTGCCAATGTCCGTGAAGTCCCTTGCACCGCAGAAGTCCGGGTAAAAGAGTTGATCATTTCAATGCGGAAATGCGGGTTTGTATTCCCGATCCAGATGGGGAACACAGTCCTCAATCTCCAGCCTAACCCGCACCGTATCTCAATTGCATCATTCAGTGGAATGAACTTCGTTGCGAATGCAACAGAACAGGGTGTCCGCATCACCACGGAGATTGGGGCGGGTAATATCAGGTTCTCGAAAATTGTTGATATGGAGTAACGGCAGGGTCGGTAGTCCCGGGAAACGTCGGCAACTATTTTTTCCGTTGCCCAGGCAAAGGTTTCCGGAATCAACTGCAACGTCATTCCGAAACGTGTTATAAAAACCCATTTTCAGTGTTTTTCGTCCATCTTTTTCAAATCTTCGCGGGCCCGGGCGACAACCGAGGCGAGATCTGTTTTTATCGTTTCTTCAACAGGTGGCGCAGGTTCTTTTCTATTTGTGAAGGGGGTGTCCTGGCTACTGCGTTTCTCATTACCGGTGATATTATCTACGATCCCGGTACCTGGTGTATACGCCGGAATTTTGGGAATGGCTGATACCTTCTCTTTGGTATCAGGAAGTGGCTTGCTGATCTCATGCACGGGGTCGGACTCATTTTCTGCACCAGGAATACCAGGTCCGGAGGGAATCACTGTGTCATTTTTTACCGGCGTCTTGTGCCTGCCAAAGAACGGGATACTTTTTACCAGCCCCTTGTCCTGCCCGGGTACCGGTTCAGATGATTTCTGTTGCCCCCGTTCCGGGGTGCGGGTACGAATAAATGCCGGGAGATTCTCCTGTCCGGCACTGATTGTACCTGCAAGGGTGCCCTGGCGGCTGGTGGGGTCCGGCACACCTGCGCCGTGATCCGATTCCTGGTACGCCTGCTTGTGCCACTCTCGTTCCCATCCGGGGTTTTCAATCGTATAGTCATCCCGGATTGCCCTGATCTCCTTTATCCGGGGAATGTTAGAAAGGCCGGCAAGGATGATGATAATGGCAATATGACGGGTATTTTTCACCGGGTAATCACCCGACCGCATCTCCAGGCCCGCTATACTACGGTCAATCCATTTCCTGACCGTCATAAAGCCTTTCATGCTGATTGCCTGTGAGGGTCCGGCAACAAGAATAAGAGCTTTTTCTGCGCTTGTTAAATCGCACGGTACAGAAATATTCTCGTATATTGCCTCTTTCGCAAGGTCAACCAGCCGTTCAGCTTTTTTATGACCTGACTCTACCTGTGTCCCCAAAGGGCGGAAGAGACTGCCGATATGGAATCTCTCACCTGCAGTGTCGGCTGCAGCATATCCAATGGCAACAAACCCCATCCCCCGGATGGTATTGAGGATTTCTCCTGCGTCAAGGACCACTTCCCCTGTTTCAATCTCCCCTCCTTCGCTGATCTCACCCGCCCGGAGCAATAATCCCAGGCGCCGTGCAATGCCGGTATTCTGGGTTTTATATTCCATCTGCATGGTAATTGCTAACCCTGTTTTCGACAGGGGATTTAGTTTCCGGGAGGCGACCTTCTGGCTTTTATTCCCTGCCGCCGCATGACCGGACAGTTTTTCATTGTCGAATACGATGACGCCTTCGACCAGCGGGAGAAGCCGGTCAATATCCTGCGCGGCCTTTGCGGAAGTCCTCCTCCCCTCTCCAAGAGCTGGCAGGGTAACGAGTCCGAATACGGGTTCAACGACGGTTGACCTGACCTTTTCCAGGATGGCAACACCCACACCGGCCATGGTCCCACCCGCCCCGGTGCAGAGAATAATTGCATCTTTGTCACCGGTATCGAGATTGTGGAGCAGGTTGATGATCTCATCGGTTGTAATATCATCCGTGATATCATCTGTCTGCAGCGACACAGTGGGGAAATATATTCTCTTCCCCGCGGGGATGTGGACCAGGTGGTTGAGTGTACCTGCATCGCGATCAATCGCAATGGCCTCCACACATGAGACGTTACTGAACTGGTGGTCCTGGCCATAGAGCATATCTACTATCCTGCATCCTGCTCCTCCCAGCCCGATCGCAAATATTCGCATGCGTAACCTGCTCCCTTCCAAATGGTTTTTCCCTTGTTATGCAAGGTTACAGGTGGCTCATGGACACAAGTTAACCCCATTAACTGGCAGGGGGCCACTTCCCTGACCTGAGCAATTGCTGGTAACCCGAAATACTAGTACAGAGAGAATTCACGCTTTTGTTTCCCGTGAACACTATTCCTCTCCAAGATTTTTAATTAATCTCTTAAAGTGTTTGTGATAGGCTGATAATTCCCCTGCCCAAATAATTTTTTAGTTAATCTGTGAGTCCTATTAGAGTAGAACGCCCTTCTCCTATACCCGGATTGTCCAGATCTCCCTGCGTCCCTGATATTTTTACATGGTAATGGCTCCTGGTGCGAATGGAATCTCCCTAAATATGCGAAGGCCTGTTAGTAATTGGTCCCTGGGAAGAATGGAAAATAATAATTTATTTAAACGCAGGGACGAGAGTACACAGTGAGGTGAATTAACCTTGACGTATGGAATAGAATTTGTACCAGGAAATGTTAATGTCAAGCAGGTAGTTAATTTCTGCAAACTCGCAGAGTCGAAGGATATCGACTTTGCATGGATTACCAACCACTACAACAACCGCCACTGTTACCCCGTGCTTGCTGCAATTGCACAGGCAACCACCACCCTGAAGATGGGACCAGGTATCATGAATGCATTCACCGACACCCCGGCAGCAATGGCATCCTTTGCCTGCACCCTGAATGAGATTTCAGACGGACGTGCTGTAATGGGTATCGGACCCGGCGACCTCTCAACTCTTCCAAAGCTTGCAATAAAGGCTGAGAAGCCAGTTGCGCGGCTGAAAGAGGCAGTAATTCAGATGCGCAAGCTCTGTGCAGGAGAGGAAATAAAGAAGTCCGGCATGGAATTCTTTGACTACGACGGTGCCAAGCTCACCGGTGTCAACCTGCCAGGAAAGAAAGCTATCCCTGTATACATCGGTGCACAGGGGCCAAAGGTCCTCGAGCTCGCAGGGACCATCGGAGATGGCGCGTTAATCAATGCCTCAAACCCGAAGGACTTTGCCATTGCAATCCCGATCATCAAGGCTGCCTGTGATAAGGTCGGCAAGAAGGGATTCGATATCGGAGCCTACACTGCGATGTCTATCGACATGAACGAGAAAAAAGCCCGCAATGCAGCAAAAATTGTTGCGGCATTCATCGCAGCCGGTTCACCACCAGACCTCCTTACCCGCCATGGTCTTGACCTGAACAATGTTGCAAAGATCAAGGACGCACTCGGCAAGTTCGACTTCAAAACTGTGGGAGAACTCGTCAGCGACAAAGAGATCGATGCATTCACCATTGCCGGAACACCCGAAATGGTAAAGGCAAAATGTGCAGACCTCACCAAGGCAGGGGTTACCCAGATTATCTTCGGCTCACCACTCGGCCCGGACATGACAACTTCAATCCGGCTCCTTGGTAAGTACGTTGTATAAATGGTCTAAAAAACAATTCACTTTTTTTTGATAATTTCCGATCGAGACTTTTAAATTTCTGATTGTCCTAGTAGGCAGTATATCCGCCATGTTTACGGTAAGGGAGTTACGGTTGGAAAATTCGGTCCTCCAGTACCGAGAGGAACGACTGACTGGTCTTCGGTGCAGGATAAGCCCGGGCCGCATCAAGCGGGGATTGGATGTCTCCTATTCCTATTCTCCTGATAGGGATGGTTGTCCATTTTGTCCGGATCAGGTATTTTCTGTGACCCCTAAATTTCCCGGGGGTGCGAGAATTTGTCTCGGGGAGAGTATCACATTTCCGAACCTGTACCCTTTTGCCTCGTACCATACGGTTACCGTAATTACGGCAGAGCACGTGGTGAATACCTTTAGCAAAAAGCAGTTGACTGATGCATTTCGGGCCCAGGTATGTTCGTTGTCCCAAGCGGGGGGCTACCCCAGTATCAACTGGAATTATCTCCCGTCAGCAGGTGCAAGCCTTGCACATCCTCACCTGCAGGGGATTGCAGATGAACAACCGTCTGTTATCGCCGGCCTTTATATGGATAATGGTAAGCGCTACCTGGAGCGTCATGGCGGGTGTTACTGGGATGCATGGAGGGAGCACGAAGAAGGGTCTGAACGGTACCTTTTCGGGAATGAAATATGCTGGACTGCACATGCAGTGCCGCTTGGAGAACGTGAAGTTCGTGGGGTCCTGCCGGTTGCAACGCTGGAAGATTCCGAAAACTATCTTGATACCCTTATCGAGGGTATACTTTCTGTCATTGATCTCTACCGGGAACTTGGAACCCACGCTTTTAACCTATCATTATTTTTTGACAAGTCTTGTTCAGACCATGGATTTCGGGCATTCTGCTCGATTATTTCAAGGATTAACCCAAACACCCGGTCACTAGCGGACTCCGCGTTCATGGAGAGGCTCCACCTGGAACCCGTTATCCTTACGCTCCCGGAAGACCTTGGAGCGTGGTACAGGGAAAGAGAATAAATTTTATTTTCTGATCATTCCTGTTATTTTGCTTTTTCGTAACCTGTTACAACAGAATTCTGATGATGAAAATACTGATACCTGTAGAGTTTTTCATTAATTCCCCGTCCTACACGTATTCGGGAATTCAATTAGGCAGAGCATCTTTTTAGATATCTCCTGGTATGGGGTTATTCCATCACAATCCCATTCAAACCGGTGACTGCTTAGAAAGGAGGCAGAAGTCCTGGGGCGTTGATCACCGTTTTTAGAATATTGACGGTGTGCGGATCCGCCTGAACCGAAGGATACAAAAAAAAAGAATAAAATTTGGTTTACTCTGGTTTCGTGACCAGTTTGGTCTTTGAAACAAGCGTACCGTCTTTCTTGTGTGGCTTGCGGATTACGCCGTCTACTGCCTTTTCGAGTTCACGTGCTTCGTCACAGAGGATTGTTGCGGCCCTCATCATTTCGTGGGCACTTGCGACAATCGGGACGTACTGTTCCCATTCCTTCGTCATAAAGCAGCCCTTTACGTTAACCATTGCAACAGCAGATGCGATCTCATATGCCGCGCGTGCCTTTGCAAGGGCATAGGGGTTTGAAAATTCTCCGGCGACTGCCTTATCGGAGGTCATGACGACTTTTGGCAGAACGATTTCTGCGCCCTTTTTGCCAGCTTTTACCTGGTTGATTACTTCATCAAGTGCGAGCTGCATCTTGCGGAACGCACCGGTGACGGAGAGGACTTTTACAAGGTTGCCATTGTAGTCTGCCATCTCGACTGGGTCGAGGAATTCCCTGCGTGCACCAATCATGGCATCTGCCTTCATGATGATGTAACCGAATTTGCTCTCCTTGAGATCTGCCCATTCTTTCTTTGTTGTGACATCATCGGTGATAACGACAACAGGGATACCTGCCGCAGCGAGCTGCTCACGAGCACCGGTTGGGCCTGGAAGGACACCATTTGGGGAGACTACAATACAAAAGTCCGGCTTCCATGCCTTCATATTGGTTACTACACGATCAATATCTTCTGGCTGAAGCTTTGTACCGCTCGTTGCCATAAACGTCTGCATGTCCTCACGGTCTGCTCGTTCGTCGAGAAGAAGTTCGGCCATTACGCCGCTTGCAATGTTGCCTAATTTAGCAACTCCAACTTTAACTACCATGTTTACACCTCAAAAATTTTATATCACGTTTATATGACCTGACAAATATAAACATTTTGAAATCTGCCTCGACGTAACGGTGTTTTCACTCCCGGGATCTGAAAATTGATCTTCGACGTTCTACCAAAGATGGTTTACCGGTTAACCGAAAGCGTTTAATTATCTGTAGTCAAACTAACCTGCTATGAAAGAGGGGTTGCTCACCGACCGCCAGAAAGAGGTGCTCAGGTACAGGAAGCAGGGGCTGACGCAGCAGCAGATTGCTGATATTATCGAGACTTCCAAGGCAAATGTATGTACTATTGAGAAATCTGCAATGGAGAATATCAGGCGGGCAAAAGATACCCTCGATTTTTTGTATACCCTCGATGCTACTCACCTGTGTACGATACAGGCCGGCACTGACCTGTTTGAAGTTTCCCCCTTCGTTTACAAAGAAGCAGAAAAGCTGGGTATAAAAGTCAAATACGATACGATATCCCTGATTAATAAAATCCGTGAATCTACACCTGAACGATTCAAGGCAAGACACGTGCGCGAGAATATTGAGGTGTACATAAACGATGAGGGCGAATTATATTTCGGATAAGTGTAACATTTTCAGTGTGGTCCCCCTGCCTGAAATAATCCCGTTTTTTGAACGTCCGTGTTTACAATAAATATATATTTGCTTCCCTCCAACAGTTATGGAAGCCTATATGAGGATTTGACTACGGACTGGGTACAGGTTTATCTGGATAAGGGCAATTACGTGCATGTTGTGCAGATTGCTTTCGCTGGTGAAGGCTGTACCTTTCTGCGGCCATATGATTTCTCATAGGTGAGTAACTCCCCGCGGGGAGTTACCGAGAAGGAGTTGTGGACTAATTCACAACGGGCTGACATAGCTGGATCTGATGAGTGTGTTAAGGGTGGACGAGTACCAAAACGGCCCGCCCTGAAAAGACCGTTGTTCTATTCAGGGGACGCATGAATATCAGGATCTATTCGCGAGACCGGGTAGTCTGGTCCATTGGAGGACCAATTAAAAGGATACATCCCCCATGTTTTTCCCGTATCGAATGGGAATACGCAGAAGGGACGAGGTCTGAAATACGAACGATCGCGGGTTATATCAGTACTGAGCGTGGAGCATCACATCAGTCTCGGATCCAGTGGAAATCCACCGGAAAATCCAGGAACGGAGACCTGTTACCAGGGAGTTCCGAAAATGATTGTACCGGGAAAACCCCGTGTTATGATCACGAAATGCGAACGAAGGATTGATTGAAACATGGTAAAAATAAACAGGCCGCGCAGAGGCTCTCTTGCATATAGTCCCAGAAAGCGTGCAAAGAGCCCTATTCCAAAATACCAGTCATGGCCACAATATAATGGGGCTCCCATGCTGCAGAGTTTTGCAGGTTACAAAGTGGGGATGACGCATGTTGTCATGGTGGACGATCACAAGAACAGCCCGACAGAAGGCAAGGACATCATGGTACCAGTGACCGTTATTGAAGTTCCTTCCATGAGGGTTGCCGCGGTTCGTGCCTATCTCCGTGATACGTATGGAAAACGACCCCTTTGTGAAGTATGGGCTGAAGAACTTGACCGTAACCTCGGTCGCAGGATTAACCTGCCAAAGGACTACACCGGCGAAGTGGCAAAGAAGTGTATTGCCGATGCCCTTGCAGCCGGACAGGTGGCAGAGATCTTCGCGTTGATGTACACGGTTCCCGCCGGGCTTACCGGTGTCCCGAAGAAGGTCCCTGACCTCATGGAGACAAAAGTGGCAGGCGGGACTGTTGAACAACAGTATGAGTTTGCAAGTGGTCTCCTTGGAAAGGAAGTGTTCCTGAACAATGTCATACAGACTGGTGCATATGCCGATATCACGGCGATCACCACGGGGAAAGGGACCAATGGGCCTGTAAAAAGGTGGGGTACTGCATTAAGGAAGAGAAAGCATTCCAGGGGTGGGAAAAAGCGGCACGTTGGTACCCTCGGTCCATGGACCCCGCATCACATCCGCTGGCAGGTCCCTCAGATGGGCCAGCTGGGATACCAGCAGCGTACCGAGTTCAACAAGCGTGTCCTGAAAATGGGGGATAACGCCGCGGATGTTACACCTGCAGGTGGTTTCCTTCATTACGGACTTATGAGAAGCCCGTATGTGTTGATCAAAGGGTCTATTCCCGGTCCTGTAAAGAGACTTATACGGATCAGGCCGGCAATCAGGCAGGGCGAGCACCATGTACGTCTACCGGTTATCGAGTTCATGAGCGTTCAGAGCAAGCAGGGGTAAGAAAGAGATGAAAGCAAACGTTAGAACACTCGATGGCGCGGTTTCACGGGAAATTACTCTCCCCCGGGTCTTCGGGGAAGAATATCGCCCGGACCTGATCAGAAAGGCCGTAATGGCACTTCAGAGCACCCGCCGGCAGCCCCATGGGACACACCCGTATGCTGGGATCAGATCTTCGGCAGTAGGCTGGGGAAGTGGCCGGGGTATGTCTCACGTACCGCGTATCAGGAACGGTTCACGTGCGGCAAAAGTCCCACAGGCGAAAGGCGGCCGTGAAGCACACCCACCGAAAGTGCAGAAAGTCCTGTTAAAGTTTATCAACAAGAAGGAAAAGGAGAAGGCTTTCTGCTCTGCAATTGCCGCAAGTATCCTTCCGGATCTCGTCAAGGGTCGTGGACACCGGTATGAAGGGGAAGTCCCCGTGGTCCTGGAAGATCGGTTTGAGGAACTCCTAAAGGTAACCGAGGTCATTACTGCCCTTACAAATGCAGGAGTCTATGCAGACATCGAACGGTCGAAAGCGAGCAAGAAGGTACGCGCCGGTCGTGGTAAGATGCGTGGACGCCGTTACAAACAGAGGAAGAGCCTCCTGATTGTAACAGCAAATCAGCCGCTTCGTGCAGCGAAGAACCTCGCAGGTGTCGATGTTGTCACGGTTGATCAACTTAACACAGAACTCCTGGCTCCAGGTTCACAGGCTGGCCGTCTGACGGTCTGGACTGAAGGAGCACTTCAGATGCTGGAGGGGAGATAAATGGTTCTGAAATACCCATTTGTTACAGAAAAAGCGATGATGATGCTTGACAAGGACAACAAACTTCAGTTCATTGTCACCAATGAGGCCAACAAGCACCAAATCAAGCGCGAGATACAGAAAGCCTTCGAACAGGAAGTGACCAACGTCAGGACAATAATGACGACGCACGGCCAGAAGAAGGCAATTGTAAGTTTTACGAATGAGAAGGCTGCCGAGGAGATCCTCAGCAGGCTAGGAATTATGTAGGTGTGAAAAATGGGACATCGAATAACTACCCAGGCTCGTGGAAAAGGCGGTCCGACATACAGGGCACCTTCACACCGGTATAAGGCAGCCCTTAAACATGTGGGCAATGTGGATGTGACTACAAGGGGGACGATCTTTGATATTGAACATGACCCGGCACGAAACTGCCCCATTGCATTGGTAAAACTCGACAGTGGGGAAAAAGTCTACATGCTGGTCACAGAAGGTATCGGTATCGGCGATATTGTCGGATGGGGATCCGATATTGAAGTCAGGAACGGCAACACGCTCCCACTGTCAGGGATACCGACTGGTGCGTATATCTGCAACATCGAGGCGAAACCCAATGACGGTGGAAAATTTGTCCGTGCGAGTGGTGTACAGGCAATTGTTGTTGATAAGACTGAAGATAAGGTCGGCGTACAGATGCCGAGCGGAAAGACAAAATGGTTCAATTCACGGTGCCGTGCGACAGTAGGGATTGTCGCCGGTGGCGGCCGTGGAGAAAAACCGTTTGTGACGGCAGGTAATAAATTCCACAAGATGGCGAACACCGCATCGAACTGGCCTCGTGTCAGGGGTGTTGCGATGAACGTTATCGACCACCCGTTCGGTGGTGGCGGTCACCAGCACCCGGGTCGTCCGAAGACTGTTGCCCGTGGGACATCCCCGGGAAGGACTGTCGGGCATGTTGCGGCGAGGCAGACCGGCCGCGCGAGGAAGTGAGGGGTAAATTATGGCAAAGAAAACTCAGAAGAGGTTACCGAGGCGGCGTGAGGAGTTCACCTATCATGGTTTCCGGGTCGAGGAACTCCAGGCTATGGCAATTAGTGAGCTCCTCCCCGTGATGCCATCCCGTGCCCGTCGCAAAATTAAAAGAGGCCTGAGCCGCGGTGAGGAGCACCTCCTTACCAGGTTCAGGGCCGGTGATGAAAAGATCCGGACTCACCTGCGGGACATGATCATCATGCCCGAGATGCTTGGAAAGGAGATCGAGGTATACAACGGTAAAGAGTTCATGAAAGTTGAACTTCAGCCTGAATCTGTCTTCCATTGTCTTGGTGAGTTTGCATTGACACGAAGAAAAGTCGCCCACGGAAGTGCCGGTATCGGTGCTACCAGGTCGAGTAAATATGTCCCGCTGAAGTGATCGTGATGGCAAGAACCGCATATTCACAGGATATTTCCGGGGACAGTTTTGCCCGCGGAAAAGCAAACGAGCTGCCGATCTCACCGAAGCACTCAATTGAGATTGCAAGTTACATCAGGAACCGAAATATCGATGACGTGATTGATTACTTAAACCTGGTAGTCGCCCAGAAAAAGGCAATCCCGTTCAAGCGGTTTAACCGTGATGTCGCTCACAAGCGTGGTCTCGAGGGTTGGGACGCAGGGCGGTACCCGAAAAAGGCATCCCTTGCGTATATCAGGCTGCTCTCATCGGTAAAGAAAAATGCAGAGTATACAGGACTTGACCCAGAGAAACTCGTCATTGTCCATGCGTCCGCAAACCGCGGCCGTGGACAGAAGGCATTCTTTCCACGTGCAATGGGTCGGGCAACCCCGAAAAGACGGGAAACTGTCAACATCGAGATCGTTGCAAAAGAGGTGGAATGAATGGCAGTAGAGAGAAAGTTTGTTGCAGAAGGCGTTCGCAGGGCCAGGGTTGAGAAGCACCTTGTAAAGGAGCTCAAGCGTGCCGGCTACGGTGGCATGGACCTTGTCCGGACGCCACTCGGTACCCAGGTAACGATCTTCGCTGAAAAACCGGGGATTGTAATCGGCAAGGGCGGAAAGCTTGTACGCCAGCTTACACAGGACCTTGCCACTACCTTTGGTGTAGAATCGCCCCAGATTGAGGTCCAGCAGGTTCAGAACCCGAGTTTCAACGCCAAGATCATGGCAGAGCGACTTGCAAATGCCCTTGAAAGAGGCTGGTACTTCAGGAAAGCTGGTTCCAGCATTATCAGGAGGGTCATGGACTCGGGTGCGCTTGGTTGTGAAGTCATTATTGCAGGAAAACTCACCGGTGCACGTGCCAGGACCCAAAAGTTCGTCGAAGGGTATATCAAGCACTGTGGTGAGCCTGCAATCACGATTGTCGAGACTGGCTACGCGGTAGCAATCAAGAAACTCGGTACCATCGGAGTCCAGGTCAGGATCATCCCGCCGGATGCCGTGCTTCCGGACCACTGGACGATGACAGCGGCACCAGCAAGGGCTCCAAGGAAACCAGAAATTGTTGTCACTGATGTCGGTGAAGAGATCGACGAAGAGATTGACCTGTCCATGGGAGAAGAAGAGTTCCTGGAGGACCAGTAAATGGCAATACTCCGTGCGAAGGATGTCCGGCAGCTCTCTGACGTTGAGTTGCAGGAACAGATGGGCAAGATTCGGCTGGAGCTGATCCAGCATAACGGAAAGGTCAGCGCCGGGGGCGCAACAGAAAACCCCGGGCGTATAAAAGAGATCCGCAGGACCGTTGCCCGAATGATGACTGAAATAAACCGCAGGAGAACTGTATGATAGTCCCCCGGAACGTCATTCGCCACGAATTGATAGGCCTTGACGTTCTGGTGGTGCATGCCAGCAATCCAACCTTCCAGGGTGTTACGGGACAGATCGTGGATGAGACAAAAAATATGCTGATTATTCGCACGGGATCCGGAATAAAGCGGATCCAGAAGAATACCGGTGTATTCAGGCTCACACTTCCTGACGGGACACTGGTTGATGTCCAGGGTTCAGTACTGGTCATGGCACCAGAAAAACGGCTCAATCTGCATAAGAAAATATAGAGGTTCGATATGGCAAACAACATAGGATTAAACGCTCCGCAGCCAAAAGAGGCTTGCAGTGACGTTAATTGTCCGTTTCACGGCACTTTGTCTGTGCGCGGCCAGGTGATCACTGGCAAGGTCGTGAGCGATCGTATGATGGGGACGGTAGTGGTAGAACGCCAGTACCTGCATTATGTGAGGAAATACAAGCGTTATGAAAAACGCAGTTCCAAACTTCATGCGCATAATTCCCCCTGTATACAGGCAAAGACCGGTGATACCGTGAGGATCGCCGAGTGCAGGCCGCTCTCCAAGACTACCACATTCGTCGTCGTCGAGGTGCAGGCATCATGAAGGCAAAACAGTCAAAGACCCCGCGGGCACTCGCTACCGGGACACGGCTCGTCTGTGCTGATAATACAGGCGCCCGTGAAGTCCAGATCGTTTCGGTATTCGGGTACCACGGTGTACGACGCAGACAGCCGAAAATGGGCCTGGGCGATCTCGCAACCGTGAGCGTCAAGAAAGGGACGCCCGATATGCGCAGGAAACTTGTGCGTGCAGTGGTAATCCGGCAGAGAAAGGAAATAAGAAGACCCAGCGGGCTGCGTGTCTCGTTTGATGACAATGCAATCGTGGTCGTCGATGAGAAGAATGAACCCCGGGGAACAGAGATTAAAGGACCGGTCGCCCGTGAAGTGGCAGAGCGGTTCCCCAAACTCGGTTCCATGGCGACTATCATCGTGTGAGGTGCATCATGGTACGTATAATCAGCTCACAACCAAGGAAACAGAGAAAAATCAGGTATAATGCACCTGCACATGTCCGTGGGGATTTCCTGCGGGCTCCGCTGGCAAAACCCCTCAGGGAACAATACAAGCGGAGAAGTTTCCGTGTTGTCACAGGAGACACTGTCAAAATGACCCGCGGCAACTCTGCAGGGACGGAAGGACTTGTCGATAAAGTCTGCACCAAGAACTATAAGATCTGGGTGCACGGGGTTACCGGGTCAAAGGCAGACGGAACAGAAGTTCCAAGGCCGGTTGACCCGTCAAATGTCCAGATCGTCAAGCTCAACTTAAAAGACCCGAAGAGGGAAATGAAACTTGCCGGAGGTAATGAATAATGTCAGAACACCTGAAGCGGTTCAAGGCACCGGATTCATGGCACATATCCAAGAAAACAAACACGTTCATCACGAAGACTGCCCCGGGCCCGCACAATGCAAATGCTCTTCCGGTAGCAGTCTGGCTCCGTGACCAGATGGGATTCGCACGGAACATGAAGGAGATCAAACAGATCCTTCACCAGCGTGATGTAATTGTCAACGGGCGTGCCTGTAGAGATCCGAAGATGGGAATCGGCATTTTCGATATTGTTTCACTGCCAAAAATCAGCAAATATTACCGGATACTCCGTGACAAGAACGGCCGGCACAAGACCATCGAGATCGATGCTGAGGCCGCGAAGACCCGCCTCTGCAAGATCAGTAACAAGACGGTGGTCGCAGACGGAAAAATACAGCTCAACATGCGTGACGGTTCGAACATTCTCGGTGACAATACCTACAAGCCAAAGGACTCACTGGTCCTATCAATTGACCCGGAGAGCCGGTTTAAAATTGTTGACCACTTTCCCTATGCCATTGGCAACATGGCAATGGTGATCGGTGGGAGGCACTCGGGAAAAATAGCCCGCATTGTAGCCATCACAGTCGTGCCAGGCAGTGTCACAAACCGTGTCCAACTCGAGGACGAGAAGACAAAGGAGCACTTCGAAACTGTGGAGACTTTTGTGTACATGGTAGGCAGGGAAACACCCGCGCTCGCTGAATGGGGGATTGAAGGATGAACCTGATGCATGAGCTCGATATCGATAAAGTCGTCGTCCACATGGGTGTAGGGGAGAGCGGAGAAAAGCTCTCAAAGGCAATCGACATCATGAAGACGATTACTGGGAACACACCGGTCAGGAGCATTGCAAAGAAGACGCAGCCTGCCTTCGGGATCCGGAAAGGGGCACCTATTGGGTGCCGTGTTACTCTTCGTGGTCCGAAAGCGAAGGCATTCCTTGAGACCTCGCTCAACATTATAGAGCGGAAGATTGCTCAGACACAGTTTGATCGCCGTGGCAATTTCTCATTCGGGATTGAAGAACACACTGATTTCCCAGGCATGTCATATGACCCGCAAATCGGTATCTATGGTATGGACATCAACGTCGTCCTTGCACGGAAAGGGATCAGGATCAGCAGGCGACACCATGAACAGAGAAAGCTGCCGGAAAAACAGCACGTAAATGTCGAAGATTCGATTGCGTTCCTGAAGACCCGGTATAAGGTGGAGGTATGATCATGGCGGGAGAACGCACGAAAAAATTTGGACGCGGTGCAAACGAGTGCAAGATGTGCGGGCGCAAGCAGGGGCTTGTCCGCCGGTACCACATCATGTTCTGCAGGCAGTGTTTCCGGGAATGGGCCCCGAAGATGGGCTTCAAGAAGATGAACTGAGGTGATCATACAATGTCAAGACTTAACCCAATTGCAGATGGTATGAGCACCCTGAAAAATGCAGCCGACAAGGGGAGACCCGAATGTGTCATAGAACCGGCGAGCAAGCTGCTCGGGTCTATGTTCCGGATTATGCAGGACTCAGGCTATCTCACTGGATTCGATTATATCGACGATGGTCGGGGTGGCCAGTTTGTGGTACACCTGAACGGTCGGATCAACAAGTGTGGTGCAATCTGCCCTAGATACTCAGTTCAGCTCGATGAATTGGAATACTTTGAGGAGCAGTTCCTGCCAGCCAAGAACTTCGGTATGCTCATTATCTCGACCTCACGTGGTGTGATGTCTCATGAGCAGGCGAGAAAAGGCGGTATCGGTGGCGAACTGCTTGGATATGTTTATTGAGGTGCGCAGATGACGACAGCGAGAAAATATAAGGTGCCTGCCGGTGTGAAATGCCAGGTAGAAGGCGTAAATATTCGCGTAACCGGCCCAAAAGGTCAGCAGGAGCGCAATATCCGGCACCCGCAGATCTCCGTCACCTGTGATGAGAACGACGTAATCATCTCAACAGAATCAGGTCGGAAGGCGAACATCGCAATGGTCGGCACGCTTGCCGCCCATGTTAAGAACATGTGCATCGGTGTAACAGACGGATTTGAATACCACATGAAAGTGGTATACAGTCATTTCCCGATTCAGCTCAAATTACAGGGAGAAAAACTTGAGATCGCCAATTTCCTTGGCGAGAAAAAACCCCGGTACGCGAGGATCGAAAAAGGAGTTACTGCGAAAGTGAGCACTGATGAAGTTGTCATCAGTGGGATCAACAAGGAGTCTGTCGGTACCACCGCTGCGAACATAGAAATTGCCACGAAGATAAAAGATCGGGACCCCCGTGTTTTCCAGGATGGCATTTATACAACGCGGAAGGTGTAGATAATGATCAACGAGAAGAAGAGGTTGATCCGGGCCCGTGCAGATAAGAGTGCGAAGTTTCGCCGGGACGGGTTCGGTAAGAAACCCCAGATATCTGATTCGTGGAGAAGACCGCGTGGTCTTCACAACAAACAGCGGAAGCAGAAGAAAGCAAAAGGTGCACACCCAACTCCGGGATACGGAAGTCCAGTCCTTGTCAGGGGCATGCACCCGAGCGGTTTCCTTGAAGTCCGGGTTTTTACACCCAGTGAGCTCATCGGCATTGACCCGGCCTGCTATGCAATCCGGATTGGTGCAACGGTGGGTGGCAGAAAGCGGGCGATCATCCTTGAACAAGCATATTCCGCAGGATTAAAGGTCTTAAACCCGAGAAAGGTTAAGACTGTGGCGAACGGCACTGCTGTAGCAGAAGAGGGGGTGCCCTCCAATGACTGATCTTTCGAACCAGAAACGGATGTCCGCAGCAATTCTCAAGTGCGGTGTCCACCGGGTATGGTTTGACCCCGAGCGGAGCAACGATATCCAGAATGCGATATCACGCGAAGACCTCCGTGGTCTTATTAGTGAAGGTGCCGTCAAGGCTGAGCAGAAGAAAGGCGTAAGCCGTGGCAGAGCCCGCCTCCTCGAAGCGAAAAGATCATACGGGCACTGTAAAGGCCCTGGGAGACGGAAAGGTGCAGCAGGTGCGAGGCACCCCCGTAAATACCAGTGGATGCAGAAGATCCGCGCATTACGGAAGAGTCTCCGTGAACTCCGGGAAACAGGGACTGTTGATACCCATGTGTACAGGCTTATGTACCGGAAGGCCGCAGGTGGCCAGTTCAGGAGTGTAGCGCACTTAAAAGCCCAGCTTGAGATAATGACCGGGAGGTTGAAGTAAATGGCAACAGGACCGAGATACTTTGTCCCTTTCCGGCGGAGAAGAGAGGGCAAGACCGATTACTACAAGAGGACACACCTCGTCGTAGCTGACAGACCACGGATGGTCGTTCGGAAGACGAACACCCATATCATTGTCCAGATGGTAACTGCAGGGATGGAAGGAGACTTTACGCTCGTCTCTGCGAACTCAAAGGACCTCGTCCGGTATGGCTACAAAGGCTCGCTCGGAAACACGCCGGCAGCATACCTGACAGGGGTACTGTTTGCGGTACGGGCGTTGAACCTGGACCAGTCTGCCGCC
>JBAXMF010000010.1:0-20965 GCA_037134435.1 Methanomicrobiales archaeon
TCTTACTACTACCGGATGCGGGACTGAGCTTGGTGTGCGGCTTGACCTCTGCCCACCGGTCCTTAAGGACGCACTTGGGCGTTGTACCCTGATCATCTCGAAAGGAATGGCAAATTACGAGTCCCTATCCCTTGAAAAGGACCTTCCCCCTGTCGCCTACCTGATGGCGGTCAAGTGCGAACCCATTGCAGATGATATTGGCGTACCAAAAGGTTCCCTTGTCGCGAAACTGTGCATGTAATTCTTTTTTGTAGTTGCCAAGCGATAATACCCGGAGAAAAAAGAGGGACTTACCCGGAATTCATGATACGTGAGGGGTCCTTTATCGGCACGGGTGAGATTGAACGCTCGAGGATACTTGAACACCAGATCCATTGAAAATGATGGCGGGTACAGGCCCATACACTAAATAACTGCGTCCCCAATCGTCCGGTCCAACGTTGTAATCTATCCGATATGAAGAAGGTAAGGGAGTGCTACCAATGATACGAGGATTACGAGCATGATGGTGCTGATGGAAGTAGCGACAAATGCCGCATATTTCTCTACTTTCCTTCCCTGAAACAGTCTCTCGATGCCTTCCTTTAAGATATACCCGCCGTCAAGCGGGACCATCGGGATTGCATTGAATATGCCCACGTTGATGTTGATCCACCCGCACCAGAAGAGCAGGTGCACGAGGCCCCAGAAAATTCCGGGATAGGGGACGGTATAATACCCGGTATCCGGCGTTTCAAAGGCAAGGACCCTCAGGTACTGGCCTCCTGCCGACATGTCAAATGGTACGCTGATCAGGCGGAGGAAACCGATCGGGGAGAACATGTTCCTGACGGTGTCGATTACCGGTCCACCATCATAATAGAACACCCCCATGAACCCTGATCCATGTGTCCCGAACTCCGGTGGCCAGGTGGTAAGGTTGAGCGTGTAATCTTTGATCGTGCTGTCCTTCTGGATTTGCAGCACGGCCGTATCACCGGGATGACTCATGTTGAGGATCGCACTTACCTCGTCACGGGTTGCTACCGGGACACCATTCACCGCCATAATGAGTGAGTCCTGCGGCAGTCCTGCATTGTATGCTGAATAGTTCTGGTAGACCCCATGGATAACCGGTGCATTGGTGGGGATGGCGGCCCCCATCACAAAAATAAGGAGGACGAAACAGATCACACCAACGACGAGGTTATTCATGATGCCTGCACCGAACATCCTCATTTTTGGCATCCCTTTTGCCTTTTCGAGTTCCTCTTCATCAGGTTCTACAAAAAATCCAATCGGTATTACGGCAATGAGGGCCCCGATCCCCTTCACTTTGATATTTTCTACCCGGCAGAGGATCCCGTGGCCGAATTCGTGGACCGCTATCGTCAGGACGAATGCAAACCAGACGGCAAACGTCGAGGGCACGTATTCATTGATCCCTGGCAGCAGGAGGATGTTCTGGGGCTTGTAGATCCCGGTTGGCTCAGGTTGGAGTACAAGGGTGTATTGCAGGGCGAAAAAAAGCAGGAATGTAATAAGGACTGATACCAGTACCACAATGATCACGCCGATCGAGCCATAGATACGTAAAATTGGGCTTACTCGGGTGAACCAATCAAAAAATGCAGTTTTACTGGTTTTTATTGCCATTATCGGGCCATAAAAAGTAACATGGTCCGGGAATAATTTTTTCGTATAGACAACAATCGCCACGGCTGCATAGATAGCGACCAACAAAATGAGGATCTGCAACCCGTTCATTCTATACATATGGAATGGCGAGCTACATAATGATGTGGAAACCCTTACGTCAGCAGGGGATTTTTCCCCGGAGCCAATCAGGAGAAATCCAGAATACTCGCTTGTGACCGCTCCGAGATCATCTTCTCCACCGTTTTCCAGCTGGCCCTGGCAAACACGGGCGGCTTCCCGGAACGCTGTATTGCTGCCGAGAGGAAGTTGACCGTACGCATGTCAGAGGGGTACCCGCTTCCAATATCCCCGTATTGTTTGGCAAGTTCCAGAATTTCCCTGTCGCGTATTACCTTTGCCACGATACTTGCGGCTGACACAAGCAGGAATGATTCATCGGCGTGGTGTTCTGCGACAACGCGGCATTCACAACCGAGGAAACCTGTCACCATATGGCCATGCCTCGCCGCGATGACATCACACGCATCGACATATGCAAGGTCGGGGGCGAGGTCGGTAATTACTGCGGCATGCAGGCGGGCAAGCAGGACATTCAGCGTCATGGATTTTCTGCCCGAATCTATCTCCCCTGCGCTTACAACCCGCAACGCGATGGAACACCTCTCCTTGATCTCTTCATAGAGTCCGGCCCGTTTTTGCGGGGATAACTGCTTCGAGTCCTTAATGCCGATATCAGGGAGGATATCCTCGTGGCTGGAGCCCACTGCAGCAACGACCATCGGGCCGAGCACTGCCCCCTTACCTGCTTCGTCCACCCCGCAGAACATGAGTACTGTGGTACCGGGTGCATGATATTTGAATAATGGCATGAGTGGAACTCCCCGTTTGTCTGCAGGGCCGGACGTTACCTGGCTCCGGTAAAAAAAAAGAATTAATTGATACTATTTCAGATAATGCCGAAAAAAACCATTCCCGTGGTCGTGACCATGATGATAAGGATGACTACTGCAATTTTTGACTGGTTGCTGGAGCTTATCCCCGAAGGGGTGACCTCATGCCCTTTTGCATGGTCTTCTTCGAGGTGACTGGTATTTTCGGATTTCTTTGGTGATTCGTGCTTTGTCATTATTATCTATTTCGGCAGATTGAATATTAACCTGTTGAAAATACCAGAGGCTGATGCACCGGATACACCTCCAACGGAGTATCGAAAAACCTCCCTGGTGTACCTGGGATGTTCGAAAACCGGTTACTAACCCAAGTTCCCATCCGGTTTTACATGACGCCTGATTGTACCAATCCCGGGAACAATAAAGTCCGGTCCCTTTCGAGAAAAAATGGAATGTTTTCCAGGCATCCTTGGTTTCACCTAAATGTTACTTAACTTCCCAGTTTCAACGGGATGGTGGTGACTTTTGAGAACGGGACCTGTGGGGAAATACCGAAGAAATCCGGTGATGCGGTACCGTTCACCTGGAGGGTGACCTCTCCCAAGGCAAGTGCGCCAACAAGAGCACCCGGAATTGCAGAAGTTTTTATGCTCACCGGGACCGTCACTTCATTTATCCCTGGTTTAATGCTGAAACTCCCTTTCTCGCCATGTGAAATGAAGACCCATTCATTCCCTTTCTGGTAAAATACGTCAAAATTTATTGACTTAAAGTTAATACCTATGGGGTTTGGGTTATCAATACTCAGCGTTACCAGCAGGCCGATACTGGAAAAGTCAAGGGACTCTATTGCAACATCTTTTACATCAATATTCGGGTTTTTTATGAGCAGTCCGCAACCAGAAAAGAGAAGCGCCGCAGTTATCAGCAGACAGAGAAGTGCCAGGTATCCTTGCATAAGCAGTAATGATCCGGCCTTCTATTTTAGGTTGTGTCCCCTGGTAATTTGTCCCTGGGTCTTTGTTATTGTTGCAATATGTTTATGCTTAAATTCAGGGGATGGGGTAAAATTGGAATAATCTTAATTCTTCTCAAGCTTCCCTTCCCTTTCTTTAAAGTCCCGTTACAAGGTAAGTAAGGTGTCAATATCCACATCTGCACTTGTTCTCTGCCTGAATTCGAAGGGATTATCCACGTCTTTGATCAGAAGGTCATGAATACTGGTATCATGTTATGTATGTCAGGTGGTTTTCGGTGGCAGGGATTCACAAGGGCCGTCACTGATTGGAGTTGTAAGCCAGTCAGGACAAGGGCGGATGGGACCTGATAATACAGTCAAAACCTGAGGTTACTGGAACAATCGGGGATAAGCGCCGGGAATAATCCCCCCAAAAAACAGAGAAAATGAAGTTATGTGATTAGGTTTTTTAACACCGCAAGCTCGAGTATGAGTTTCGGGTTTCTCTTGATGAGCTCTTTTGCCAGCTGGAGCGTGGAAAACTCTTTTAAGTTGATAGATGTGGCGGTCTGGATGATCGCGTTCAGTTTTGCATCTGTGAGGTTGATCATGTATTCCTTGATATGGTAGTTACGCTCGATCGTCTTGCCCATTGTTGATTCCCGCCACTGCTTATCATAGGGCATGAGGGCATCTTTGCTGGTATCGCCCTTTTCGATCGCGTCAATTGCGACCTTTGCTGCAAGGTCACCGGTATACATCGCATTGTAGATGCCACCACCCGTAAGCGGGTCAACAACCCGGGCAGCATCACCCGCGATGATAAGCCCGTCCGCCACGGTACAGGCAAGCGGCCGGCAGACTGAGACCCCCCCGACGATCCACTCGATGGTCTTGCCATTGGGGAATTTTGAGGCCATGTACCGGTCAAGATAGTCCTTTGCCCGGTGTCCGTTCCCGCTTTTTATTCCGCTGATCCCGATACCCACGTTTGCCGTGCGATCGCCTTTCGGGAATACCCAGAGATATCCCTGGGGGGCCACGTTGTTCCCAAGACAGAATACGGTGCAGTGGGGGTCAATATCGATATCGGTTACGATGTATTGTGCCGAGGACATGATCTCCCTGAGTGGCACCGTCGTGTCGACCCCGCACCATTTAGAGAATTTCGACTCGACACCATCAGCGGCGACAACGACATCAGCCATTACATCGGTCTTTGTCCCGCAGAACTCAAGTGTAGCCCCGCAGACTTTTCCGTCACTCATGATCGGGGCACTTGCCCGTGTCTTGACTGCCACATCCGCACCTGCTTCGGCAGCCTGCCAGACCAGTTCACGGTCAAAGACTTTCCGATCGAGGACGTACCCGACTTTCCCTCCTGCACTCTCGGAGTCGAGCATCATGGTAGTGCCGTCAGGTGCAACAACAGCAGCACGCTGCATCTCCGCAGAGATGAAACAGGGGTCCGGTTCGACAAACTCTGCAAGGCTTTCCATGCCGATACCCTCGGCACACCTGACCGGGGCACCAATAGCGGGTCTTTTCTCAACAATGCAGGCAGAAAGCCCTGCCTTTGCAGCAGTCCTCGCGGCAATTGCTCCCGCGGGCCCTCCCCCGATCATGAGGAGGTCGTAATGCTTCTTCATTCGCGCTCGACCTCCAGTGCCCCGACTGGACATGCCTTTGCGCAGACACCGCAGTCCGTGCAGCCTGGTCCCACTTCGAGGTACGCATCGATGAGTTCAAGCGCCCCCTCTTTGCAGACTGATACACAGCACCCGCAATAGCCACAGATATCCCGGTGAACCTTCAACATCCTGATCAGATTGTCCTGCAACTCCAATAATAGTTACTCTACGTGGGGTAACCCCGGGGCCTGAGTGGGGACCACGGGAAGTACCGTATAACGGTTAAACGGGATCCACTCTGCATGTCCCGGAACACCCGCCAGAGAGGCGTACCATGTGATCTTTCTGCTGTGAGGATATCTCTGAAGAAATGGTACGAGTATGAAATGAAGATTCAAAAAATCTTTTTAAAAAAATCAGGGCATGATAGCGGGATGGCGTACCCTTGCCCCCAACTTCTGTAGTTGGGATGAACAGGATTCCCCCCACCGCTATCCCGGGTAATCTGCATCAGGGTGGTTGTCGTCCGGGATATAGAGGTCTTTTGCGTTAACCTGGGTTTGTTACCCGATGTATCTTAGTTCCTCGTCCTGGACTCCCCGTTCACCCTCGATGAGTTTCTGGACCATCCGCTCCATCTCTACCCCCCGTTCGACGAGTTTTGTCGCATCGATCCCGATTCCGATGAGGTTCGAGAGGACTTTTAAAAGGCTTGTAGCGCTTTTAGGGTCGACGAGGTACCCGGAGGTCTCTCCCATCAGGCAGATCCCTTCTATGTTACGGCCCGCACTGAGGCCGGGGAGGAGTCCTGCGGCCCCGATGATCCCGCCTATCGGTTCACCATTGTCAAAGGTTGCTCCGGCTTCCGCCGCCTCCTCCTTTAATTCAATCCTGTTTACTGCACCAAGTACCCGTGGTTCTTCCACCAGGTGGCCGACACCGAAACCCCCTAGGGTATAGATCCGGCGGACCCCTAAGTCTTCTGCAATTTTCAGGTACTGGTCGGCGAGCAGGTAATGTCCTTCGTTGGAGGTACTCTGGAAGTCACCGACAAGGAAGAGGACCTGGTGAGAATCACTCTTGTAGAAAAAAATCTCGTTATTCGCGAGACGGATCACGCTGTCCTCCCCGATAATCACCTGGGGTGGAAAATAGATCGAATGGATCTGCGCGATTTTTTTCGCGCCGAGCTCGTGAATGATATGTTCAGCCACCAGTTTTCCGACATGACCGATCCCCGGGAGCCCTTCAATAAGGATAGGTGAGTCCACCTCATCCTTAGAAAAGTCATCAAGAAAACAGATAGTTATATCTTCCATTCTTTAACCCGTCTCCGGTACTCTCCAAGCCTGTCTTCAGGTGAAAAACGGGCCGGGTGCGCAGTCCTCGTCGCGTCGCCACAGGTCGGACACTGGCTTTTCAGTGTATAGGTCCTGTCTTTTTCGCAACGCCTGATATGACCACTCATGAACTCTTACCGGATTTCGGCTTCTTAACGAACTTGCCTTCGCCGCCTGCCCGTTCGACTACGCCAATTGCAGCGCTTGCGGCCCTTTCAATTGCCTTCTCTGCAGTTTTGTAATCCGGGGCGGTGACCTTGATCCGGTAGGCCGGTGCGCCGATATAGGTGAGTTCAATCTCTACATCCGCGATCTTTGGTTCGGCACTGCGGAGGGCCCGGCGGATAATGTTAACTCCATCCGGCTTTGGGGAGGTGAGGATGATATTCCCGGCCACGGTGACTTTCGGGATTCTTACGTTCTCTTTGGCAACAGCAACCAGTGCATCGACACTCGTTTCGGGGAGCCCCATTCCCCCGACGACACCCGCCCCGTTCATGACAATATCTTCAAACGCCGTATAAAGGTCCCCATATTTTTTGTATAATGCGGACTCAATTGCATCAGCTGACCCCCCTGACGCTTCCGCGGCAAAACTGATCCACTTGCTGGCCTTTGATTCGTTCTTCCACTCCCGGATTGTCTCCCGGCGCTGGTGTTCATTGACATCCTTTAATGAAAGGTCGATATGGCCTCGTGACGTGTCCACGTTGAGGACCTTGCAGACCACCTTCTGGCCTTCCCTGATGTGGTCCCTGATGTACTTGATCCAACCCGTCGCGATCTCGGAGATGGGGATCAGACCTTCACGCCCGTTATACTCATCGAGTGAGACGAATGCAACAAAGTCCTTCACATGCTGGACCGTGCAGACGACGAGATCCCCTTCCTCCGGCCATTCTTCACCTTTCATGCACGGCACTCACTTATACACTGCAAGTTTTTCAACCTGGATGCCTGCCTTGCCACCCGTTGGCTCGGCGAGCACTTTTCCGCAGACTACACAATCCACTTTCGTGGATGCCTTGTCAAAGACCAGCTGCTCATTTTCGCAGTCCGGACATTTAACCCTGATAAACGTACTCCTGTTATCCCTGTGCTGACGTACCATTGTTACACTCACTCCGTCAGTTCAAATTTCGCAATTCTGTATCCCGGGCGCAGATGTGCCTTTTTGCAGATCTTGCAACGGTAACGGACATTGATCTTCTTGGTCGGTTTGTCCCCACCGGGTACTTTTGAGAATTTCCCCATATTCCCGACATGGCCTCTTCGTGCCTTCTGCCGGTCGATCCAGTGGAGCCCGGTCGTCTTGCTCTTCTTTACCTTCTCGACCTCGTGCTCCTGATGATTCCTGCAAAATGGGCAGTAGGTCTTAAATTTGGCGGGCATTTTCATGAGATTTACACCTATGGTAATAGTAACAAATACCAGTATTAATTTCCCGGAGTGATATTTAACACTATGTTGCGTTCGTTTAAGACTTCCGCATTCCTCCGGGGAAGTGTCACTATATCTTCTTTCATAAGGTGATAAATTCTCCCATCCACGCCCATAAATGGCTCCATCGTGTCCAGGACCCGGGCGAGGATATACCCCTGTCCGGGCAGGGGCGCTGTTTCCCCGGATCCGGGTGCAGGTTCGCCGGTTGTTTCATCGCCCGTTACTGAAAATTCTTTCACACCTGACGCTACAGTCATGTGGTCGTGCCGGGTGATAATGCAAATTTCGCGATTTTTTGCGATGGCCCCGGTAACAGTATCAAACATCTCACGTTCGGCGGGCAGCATCTTTTTCAGTTCATCTTTTTCAAGTTGGTGGCCCTCGATATGGCCAGATGAGAGGGTGAGTATCTTCTCTGCCCTGGTCCGGAAGAGATCCTGGAGCGTCTCGCGTATGCTTGACGCCCGTTCTATCAGCACGCGGGTGCGATCGCTGAATGGGTCCTCGTTTGCATGCACATCAGAGGTCAGCTCCTCCAGTTCCGTTTTTGTTGTGTCAAAAATATCGGACGGGATACTGGTCAGCCTGCCGGTCTCGCGCTCTGAAAGGAGAATTGTCCGGAGCTCCTCGAGGTGCACGGCCTTATCCACCCCCGGAGATCTCTGCCATCCCCCGGCAGCAGAGGAATACTGCAAGGGCCTCGGGCACGGTGAAGGACGATTTTTCCAGCGCGTAGGTATTCCCGAGAAGTTTCATTGAACCCTTCACCGCGCAGTCAACCTGGACATCCTTCTCACCAAAGACGACCGCATCGACAAGCGGATCGAAGTCCGCGAGCTCACCGGGTAACAGCCGCGTCACCCGGAACCCGCTTCCCCCGTGCAGCGAGGTAGGCAGTCGTATCAGGCGTTTCACATCGGTTGTCACCGGTTCATCGGCAAGGGCGGCTTTCTGTTTCAGGCGGGTGGCAAATGCACCATCCGGCGCTGAGGTCAGGGCACGTATGACCGGCCAGATGACGCGGTCATTCTGGTTGACCGGGACCTCCTCCCTGATCTTTCGTAGCATTTCCGGGGCTGCTGCGAGGAACCGCTCCGCGGCTGTCTCGCTCACCCCATCCAGCCGTTCGATTTCAGCCATTGCCTCCTCTGCGGGCAGACCCTGCAACCATGAAAGATACTCGGACATCGCATCTATATAACGCCGCCGCCATCCGCGGGGTGAAGGTGAACTGGCTGCGAGGAAACGCCCGGGGTCGATCCCGATCCCGCAGACATAATCGATCATTTCACGCCGCTCCGCGCTCCCCCATCCCCGGACCGCAGGGTCTTTTACATGGATGTGGTACCCCCTCCCTCCCGAAAAAACCACCTCGATCAGGTCCATTGAAAACCCGAGCTCATCGGTGAGCATCGCGAGTAGTTTTATGGTTTCCTCCCTGACGCGGGTGAGCATGAGATCATAGGCCCCCCGGACGATATGGTCGGCATCGAGGTCAAAGATCAGGTCCGCACCTGCCCAGTGCTTTGCGTCCATCGTTGGTGCTCCGGGAGTCTCGTAATAGGCACCGGAATAGTAAATGTGCGCCGGGGTGAACGACCGTACATACTCCCCGACCTCCTGGCTGCTCCCGAAAGCGATGTGGCGCCGCATCCGCGTCTCTCCTGACGCGTCGAACATGAGAAAACCCCATTCCCGCCGGGCGAGTGACGAGGGCGGGACGATCATCTCCTTCTGGTAGTAACCCGAGAACCGCTGTCTTAAAAATTCGAGGGTTGCCGCTTTCATCACAGTTCCTTCTGCATATATGGGCCCCGCCTCTCATAACCATGGTTCCGGTAATACGGCCTGACCCCGATCCCGCTCATGACTGAGATCCTGTGGTACCCCTGCCCGCGTGCGATATCTTCAGCAGCGGAAAGCAGGGAAGAACCGGCACTACGGTGCTGCTGCTCTCCATCGGAGGGCCCGAGACCAATGGGGACGATACTCCCGTATACATGAAGCTCGCGGAGCAGGGCACTCTCCTCCAGTTCTTCCCGAAATATTGTGCATGGGTGCCGGAGCCGCGCAAAGCCGATAAGCGAGTCCCCCGCAACAGACGAGATGAAATGTTCAGTGCCCCCGGCGCACTCGTAGGTGTCAGTCCGGAGTTCAGGTGTCTCTGCGGACGGGTGCCGGCCGATCTCACGGCACCGGATGCAACGGCAGTGGCCGCCATTGGCGGTGAGCCTGGCAGATGCCAGTTGCCGGAAATTACTGTGCTTTGACCCTGCCACGATCAGCTTGGCAGGGATATCCCGCTGAATCCGCTGGAGCCGGACATAGACCGGGAGGAGCGATTTCCCATAGGCAATGAGGTCGATTTGTTCTTCTTCGTTGTAGGGTGAATATCTGCCTTCTTTCCAGAGCGCTTCGATCTCTGATCCCGGTGTGACAAGCGTGGGGTAGATCTTCAAAAAATCCGGCCTGAACCGCGGGTCATCGAACAATGTCCTGAACAGTTCCCGGTCCTTTTCAATGCTGCTCCCCGGGAGGTTTGGCATGATATGGAACCCGACCTTGAGGCCGGCATCCCGGAGGAGCTGGTTTGCCTCCGCGGTATCGTTTACCGTGCACCCCCGGCGGTTAAATGTAAGGATTTCATCGTCGACATGTTGGACCCCAATTTCAACTTTCGTCACGCCCAGGTCGAGCATTGAATCAATATGCTCTTTCCTGCACCAGTCGGGGCGGGTCTCAAACGTGATAGCAACACACCGCGCGTGGGCGTGTTCGTTGGCAGAAAACTCATGTTCCCGTTCAACCGCCACCTGCGTCTCATCCGGTTCTCCGGTAAACGGGGGTCCGGGGTGAGGTGTCCGGTTGGTACCGTAGTCATTCATCGCCCGGATGCACCCGGTGACAAACCAGTCCTGGTATTCCTTAGGTCGCGCCGTGATGGTCCCGCCCATTACGATCAGTTCTGCTTTACCTACGTGGTGTCCCAGGGTCTCAAATTGCGAAAGCCGGGCACTCACCTGCCGGTATGGGTCATACTGGTGTTCCCTGCCACGTATGGCTGCAGGCTCTTCACCGGTATAACTCTGGGGTGACTGGAACGGGTGGTCCGGACCTCCGGGGCAGGGGAGGCATTTTCCATGCGGGCAGGGGGAAGGCGATGTCATGACCGCAACCGGCGCCACGCCCGAAAGTGTACGGGTAGGTTTTACCAGGAGTACCAGGCGGAGCAGCTCCCGCTCCTCCGGTAGCGCATACGACAGCAGGAGAGAATTTTTCGGAACTGTCCGAAGCTTGTATTTCCTGCAGATTTCGATCCGTGCCTGGCTGATATCCAGGTCATTTCGGGAGAAGAAGAGGGAAATAATTTCCCTGCAGACCAAATGTTCGTCCATCCCGGGATTAAGGTTCAACCGCGATCTTGCCTTGCGTAATGTCCGAGGTGTAATTCACCATCACGGGCTGCTGGAGCCTTACATGGGTCACGATCTCATCCCCAAGGGCGAGGATCGCATCTTTATGACACTTCTTGTTTTTGTGGATGTGGACAGGAGAGACTTCGAGCGCATTATAGCGCTCCGTTGGGATTTCATCATTGGTGATGTTCTCGTAGTATTTTTTAATATGTACCATCAGCATGTGTAAATGCAGCAATTCTTCCTTTTGCACAGTATCACCTTTCCTCAAAATTTACTATTTCCGAGAGCAGATATATCTTATTGGTGACCTTTATATCCGGTAGTGTGAACGCGGTGGGAGCCCTGACGGGGCTCGCAATTGGGGATGCAATGGGTGCGCCTTTTGAGGGGTACCCCCCACCCCTGATGCCTGTGACAAAAATGCAAGGTGACGGGCTGCGAAAACGAAATGCAGGCCATTACACGGATGACACGCTCCAGGCGATCGCTGTTGCAGAATCACTTATCCAATGCGGGGGTTTTTGCCCAAACGATCTCATGCAGCGCCTTATTATCGGTTATAAGCGATATCCTGAATATTACGGCCCCACTTCACGTGCAGTCTTTGACCTGGTGGAGTCGGGTATTCCCCCTGAACGTGCGGCGGAGATCGTCCATATACAAACAGGGGGTAGCCGCAGCAACGGGAGTATAATGAGAGGTGCACCTGTGGGGATATTTTTCTCGGGGGTTTCCCTGCGCGAGGTGAGCCTCCGGTGTTCACAGCTGACCCACCATGACAGGACGGCAGCCGAGTGTTCTGCCTGGGTGAACCAGATGGTATCTGACATGTGTCGCGGTTTTTCCCGTGTCGGAGCTTTCGCCCGTGCCCTTCACCGCTGCAATGATGACGACGTCATCAGGGTGCTCGGGGCATACCGCCGGTATGACCCGGAGCCTGCACTCGATGCGCTCCTTGCAACGCATGCAGCACTTACCGTCTTTATGGACTGCCGATCATTTGAAGAGGCGATCGTTCGGGCAATTGGCCTCGGGGGTGATACTGATACGGTCGGAGCCCTTGCAGGAGCCCTTGCCGGTGCCTGGTCAGGTACCGGGGGCATCCCCTGCAGGTGGCTCGCAGACCTCGAGGACAGCGGAATGATCACATCTCTTGGGGCCAGGCTCTGGATGGTATCGCAATCGGCTGGATATCGTTAACATACCCACCACTTACCGGCGAGGCGATTGAAAAATCCGGGCCCCTTCCGGGAAAAAAGACCGGTTCAGGGGGAAATCAGGTGAACGAGCTGGAGCGTCCGCCCTTTCTCACAGGGGTCCGGGGCGTTGCCGATCACTTCCACGACGACATATTTCTCACCCTCAAGGATCCCGTCCGGGTGGCACAGGGTGTAATTTTTACAGTCTTCCTTGGTGCAGGTGTACTCGTAGCGGATCCTGCTGTTTTTAATCACCATTTCTGCATTTAAAAGGGCAGCGATGGGCGACTCCACCACTTCATCCGCACAGGTACCGTTCCGGTGGACCAGGCAGTCATGTTTCGCCGGCCGGACGTTGACAATACGGTACCGTTTCCCTTCCTTTAAGTTATTGCAGGCCTTTTTAAGCGTGCAGGGCTTGCATTCATCGAGTGATCCTTCATAGACAAATTCGAGCCCCACTTTTGCAAGCCCGGTCCCGATCAGGGTAACTTTCGGTTTCGCTTCTGCCATCCCGTTCACTCCTGGTAGAGCATTCGTACGAGTTCCCATGCAGATTCCTCGTTCAGTCCCATATCAAGTATGGTGAAGCGCTCCGGGCGGATAGTCTTTGCCATAAGGAGCGCGTCAACCGCAACCGAATCCGGAATATCAAGTTCACCCGGTGTGACCGGGGCACCAACGCTTCGCAATGCCTCCCGGATCGTCTTCCAGTCACCGCCATGCAGGTACATCGCGATGATCGTCCCGATACCGCATGCCTCCCCGTGGAGTGCTTTACCGGGTGCGAGCTGTTCAAGGGCATGACCAAACTTGTGTTCACTCCCGCTGCCAGGTCTCGATGAACCGGCAATGCTCATTGCGACGCCGGAAGAGACGAGCGCCCTTGTTACAAACCAGGCGGTCTCCTCGTTATGGGGTTTTAGCACGTGGGCATTTTTCATCAGCAGTTCTGCGGTCATTTTCGATAAGGCAACGGCATACTCTGATACCTTCTCTCCCCGCAACCGGTGGGCGAGCTCCCAGTCGAGGATCGCAGTATAATTTGAGATTATGTCGGCACACCCGGCCGCAAGAAGACGGTGGGGGGCCGCGGCAATGATCCCCGTATCGGCGACTATCGCGATCGGTGGCTGCGCCTCGAGTGACCCGCGCCCCTCTGTGGTCGGTACGCTGGCCCTTGCTGACGCGATTCCATCATGGGAGGCCGCGGTAGGGACGCTGATGAACTGGCGGTCAAGGTTATAGGCGGTGATCTTTGCCGTATCGATGACCCGGCCACCACCTACCCCAATGAGAAAATCCACGTCTTTTGCAGCATTTTCTGCCAGCCTGATCACTTCGGGGCTGATTGTTTCAGCGGTAAAGGTGGTGATGTCGCACGTGTCCGCCATGATCGCCCTGACATGTTCCCCCGCAATATCCCGGGTATGTCCGCCGGAAACGATGAGGACGGAATGCCCTATCCTGAGGTCCTCACAGACGGCCGGAAGCTGGGTGAGAACGTCATGCCCGATTACGACGTCCCTTGGCAACTGCATCCACTTGGATTTTGCGAAAATTTTATTTTTCAGTACTTTTATACTTCCGGCACTCATTCTTATCTGAGATGATTAGGGAATTCATCTACAAATACTACATCGATCCGGTCAGGTTTGATCAGCCCTACAACCCGGTTGAAACCCTGACCTATGCAATATTCCTCATCATCGGGGTGTACGCGGTATATCGCTGGCTGCGGTATGCAAAGGTCCCTGTCGACGGGCGTTTTATCCTTGCCACACTTCCGTACGTGGTGTTTGGCGGGGTCATCCGTGTCGTGCAGGACGCACACATGATCAGTTCGGACTGGCAGTTTCTCCTGACGACGCCGCTGATATTTTTTGTCATCTTCTTCGTTACCGCCGGCGTGCTCGTCATTACCACGACACTCGCACGAAAGGGTGTCATAACTGATTATATCCCATGGTATGCGGGAACAGGCGCGGCGGCAGCGCTCGTGGCATTCACCATTCTCGTATCGTTCGGGCTCTCGCGCGGGGTACTTCACCCGGAAGTTGCCGTTATTATCCTCACGCTTGCCGCCGTTGCAAGCCTGCTCGTGTATGGTGCGCTGCGGTATCTTTTCAGGTGGGGATATGTCGCTGACCCGTTGTACAAGGTACTCATTTTCGGGCAGCTACTCGACGCGAGTGCCACCAGTTATGGTATCGACCTCCATCCCCTGGCTTATATCGAACAACATGTCGTGGGGTCCAACCTGATAGAATGGACCGGTACCGCGTTTGTGATGTTCCCGCTCAAACTCGTGGTCATTATCCCGGGGATCTGGGTCCTCGAGCGGTACCGCCACGAGGGGAGCAGCGACCTCTGGCACCTCATTGTCCTCGCGATGATCGTGGTCGGACTCGCGCCCGGGATTCGGGATATGGTCCGGATGATGTTCTATGTCTGAATGGAGGCTCAGCCGGACCCTCCTGATCGCCTTAGTGATTTTTGTAGTTTCGCTGGCGGTGGGAGTCGTGATAACGGTGATAGAGCCTTCAATCGGGCAAAATTTACTTGTCCTGTTCAAGGACGCGGTCGTTGATGATATCACGGGCTACCCTGCTCCACTCCTTTTTGTTTCGTTGTTCCTGAATAATTTCCAGGCATGCCTCCTGCTCTTTCTCGGGGGTGCGACGTTCGGGGTGGTCACCCTGTTTATCCTCTTAACAAACGGCCTGATCATCGGTTCGATTGTTGAGCTGGTGCGGGAACAACAGGGCACGGTCTTTGTGTTCGTCGCTATCCTGCCCCATGGTATTTTTGAGATTCCGGCATTCATCCTGTCTGGTGCACTCGGTCTCCTCCTCGCGAAATCCCTCTGGAATGAATGGAACGGAGCCGGTGATGCAGTGGTGGAGGCTACGCACCATGGCCTGAAGTTCATTACGTATGTTATTCCCCTTGTCCTCCTCGCGGCGTTTGTAGAGGCATTTATTACGCCTGAAATCATACGAATGGTGACGTAAGGAGTGGGATATGGAAGAAGAACGCGGCGCATTACCGCTAAAAATGGACTTTTCTGCATGGTACAATGACCTTCTGTGGCAGTCGGAGATCATGGATGTCCGCTACCCGGTCAAGGGGCTCTATGTCTGGTACCCCCACGGGTTCGCGATCAGGAAACATGTGTACGCCTGGCTCCGTGAGCTGATGGACCGGGAACACCAGGAAACCCTGTTCCCCCTCCTGATCCCGGAACATGAGTTTATGAAGGAGGCAGAGCACATCAAGGGGTTCGAGGATGAGGTATACTGGGTCACTCACGGGGGAAAAGACCCGCTTGATGTACCGCTTGCGCTCCGCCCTACCAGTGAGACGGCTATTTATCCGATGTATGCCCTCTGGGTCCGTTCACATGCTGACCTGCCTATCCTGCTGTACCAGGTCGTGAATACCTTCCGGTACGAAACAAAGCATACACGCCCGCTAATCAGGCTTCGGGAGATCACCTCGTTTAAGGAGGCCCACACGGTTCACGCCACCTGGGAACAGGCGGAGGCCCAGGTTGAGAAGGCCATTGCCCTCTACCTGGAATTCTATGCAAAACTCTGTATACCTGTTGTCGTCTCAAAGAGACCGGAATGGGACAAGTTCCCGGGTGCTGATTACACGATGGCAGTTGATACGATTATGCCCGATGGGAAGACGCTCCAGATTGGAACGGTGCACCATCTCGGGGACCATTTCTCCAAGACGTTCTCGATTACTTTCGAGGATCCGGAAGGGGTGCAACGGTATGCGTACCAGACGTGTTACGGGATCTCTGAACGGTCGATTGCTGCCCTGATCAGTCTCCACGGTGATGATAAGGGACTGGTGCTCCCGCCAGGCATGGCCCCGGTGCAGGTTGTCATTGTCCCAATCACCATCGGAAAACGGAAAGATGATGTGTCAGCAGCCGCGTTATCGGTGGAGTCCACGCTTAAATCCGCAGGATTCCGTGTAAAAACGGATAACCGTGACCTGAGACCGGGTGCGAAGTATTACTACTGGGAGATGCGGGGGGTCCCTGTCCGGCTGGAAGTGGGGCCAAGGGATATCGATGCAGGCCAGGTGACCGTGGTAACAAGGACAGGCGAGCGGTCCGTCATCCAGATCGGTGACCTTGTAAACGGCGTTTGCAGTGTGTTAGCAGGGGTCCACGAACTGCTCCGTGAGCGTGCGGAGTTCCAGATGCGATCGCGTCTTATCGTTTCGGTATCGGTCGAAGAGGCGGTACACGCTATTGCCCAGGGGGTGGCAGTCGTCAACTGGTGCGGGGAACGTGGGTGCGCTGATGTGATGGAGGAACGCCTCGGGGCAAGTGTTCTTGGTACCGGGGCCCGGTCTTCATACCTGAATGAAACAGAAGGTAATTGCATTATCTGCGGTAAGCCAGGGAAAACGACGCTTATTGGCAGGGCGTATTAAGCGGTTCTTTCCCCATCTTTTTTCCCGGTACATGAAATGATCATGGTGATGAAGGTCCGGATACACTGGTCTTCGCCTGGTTTCCGCAGTCGCTACTGACACGGCCCCTCAATACTGCACCGCTTTTTGGCAGAGAACCTTTACAAAAGTTTAAAAAAAAAGCTGCAGGATTGTAACATTGTCCCCGGGTCAATGGTCCCGGGAACAGATATAGTTGATTTCAAATTCAGGGCTGGTCAGGTCGCCGGAAAGAACTTTGCGACCTCCCCGAAAGAAGATCCTTCCACAACGGGAACAATTTTTAGGTCTTAACCGGTCACCCAGGTTCATCGGGAGGTCGAACTCAAATTTTGTCCGGGGGAACTCACCTGCAACCGGGTTCAGGCAGCATTCGTCCAGCCCGGCAATCAGTTGCATTACCTGCAGCGGGCTTGCACCCAGTTCATCGAATTTTTTGAAGAGGAAATAGTTGAACACCAGCCATGAGAAATCGCTCCGCTCGATCATCTCATCCATATCTCCGGCCTGGTCCACGAAGTCCTCAAGGGTACACCCGCAGAGGGGGCACCGGCCCCTGACCAGTTCATCGAGGAATACTTCCTCCTGGCATCCCGGGCATGTTGTGTGAGGAGCGAGCATACGTGAAGTCATGGTGGTTCATTCCAAAAGATTGAGAGGTATCGGATACCTCTCTGCCTGCCACTTCTATTGGTTTCCGGCATACTTAAACCTATACGAAGTGGCCATCTTTTCAGCTGGAATGGTTAAATTCGTCTTAAATAGCGGCGGTGGAACTATTGAACTGTATGTCCTGCAAGTACTCTGTTCAGGGGAGGTAACCCATTTTGGGATGGTGAAAGGTCCCCTGCCATGGAGCGCATCCATTCGTACGAAGGTACCCCGGGTGAGGAGCGGCTGTAGGGAGCAGGAACCTGATGAATGATGTAATCGGGTGGCATGGATGTCCGACTGAGCTGGCATTGCAGAATTGTTCCGGATCCCGGATGTAATGAAAAGGTTCATACTTCAATCCCCCTCAATTGTTGTTATGGAGATACCACCGGTACCCTGTGCCTGTACGATTGCCGGGTCTGATCCTTCGGGTGGGGCAGGTATCCAGTCTGATATCAGGACATTTGGTGCATTGGGGGTGTTAGGCCTTTCCGTTATCACCGCCGTGACCTCCCAGAATGCAAAAATTGTCAGGGGGTCCTGGAATGTACCTGAAGATGCCATTCGGTTGCAACTGGTAACACTTCTTGAAGATTTTGATGTAATGGCGTTTAAGACCGGGATGCTACCCGACCGCGGGGCGGTTGCTGCCGCAGTATGGTGTGTCCCGAAGGATATACCCCTCGTCGTGGACCCTGTGATGGTTGCGTCAAGCGGACGTCCCCTGATGGACCAGGAAGCCGTGAGCGAACTGATCGACAAACTAATTCCAAGGGCGACTCTCGTTACACCAAACCTATCCGAAGCAGAAGTGCTTTCCGGCAGTGGACCGATCAGAACCGTTGATGATATGCGTGTTGCCGGCAGGTGTATTATGAAGGAGGGTCCGGTTTATGTGCTGGTGAAAGGGGGGCACCTTTCTAAAGCAGGTGGTGTTGTGCCGGACCTGCTGATTGGTGATGAGGGTGAATGGGTCTTCTCCGGGGAACGCATGCCATTCGAAACGCATGGTTCCGGTTGTTGCCTTTCTGCAGCGATTGCCGGGCATCTTGCACTCGGAAAGGATGTCCCTGCCGCATGTGCTGCAGCGAAAGAATTTGTCGGGCATGCCATCTGGAGATCGTTCACGACAAAAAGTGGGAGCCGAATGGTTAACTCTGGGTATGGTGGGGCATGAAAATGGTCTGCTACCTGATTTATATCATTGCGTGTACATGTTGTAGCAGGCGCAGCGTACCGGGATCGATTCAGCAGGGGAAATGATGGGACCAGATAATAACCAATTATACCGGGAAGTTTTTGAACGGGCCCCGGATGCAATGGCGATTTTGGATACTGCGGGGGTCATTATTTTCCTGAACCGGAAAGCGCTTGAAATAACCGGTTATCCTGAGGAAGGCGAACTTCGCGGTAAGAATATTACCCAGGTTCTTGTTGGGACTGACCACACCAGGTTCGGGGAATACCTCAGCCAGCTCCTCTCTTCCGGCGGGGGGGGAGTGCAGGGATTTGGTCTTCAAAGAAAGGATGGCCCTGTTTTAGCCAGTGAATTTTTGCTTTCCCAAGGGGTCGGAGGTGATGATAGTTCTGGGACGGTGATTGCAACATTCCGTGACGTTTCTTCCCGGGTACGTGAGGAAAAAGCGTTAATCGCGGCAGTCAGGATGCTAAACCAGTTTAACAGTATCAACCGCCATGATATCATGAACCAGTTGACGATCCTTCTTGGTTACCTGGAACTTTCACATGACCTGGTTACGGATATCACGTTAAAAGAGTTCATTGCAAAAGAAGAGGGTGCTGCCGAATCGATCAGGCGGCAGGTTGCCTTCACCAAGGACTACCAGGATGTTGGCGTCAATGTACCGGTGTGGGTTGACCTACCGGTGGTGATCAGGGAGACGGCATCGGTTATTGACCATCCGGGGATGAAGGTGGAAGTTGGGATAAGTCCTGGGGTTACAGTCTTTGCAGACCCGTTGATCCGGAAAATTATTTCAAATATTATTGAGAATACCGTCCTGCATGGGATGACTGCGACATCCATTACGATTACCTCCCGGGAACAAGATGGTGGACTTGTGTTCACCTTTTGCGATAATGGTTGCGGCGTGCCTGCCGGGGAAAAGGGACGAATTTTCGCCCGAGGCACTGGAAGTAAACGGGGGTATGGACTGTACCTCGCCAGAGAGATTCTTGCCCTTACCGGGATGACGATCTCCGAGACTGGGGTACCGGGCAAAGGGGCTCAGTTCGAAGTTAAAGTGCCGAAGGGAGGGTACCGGATTTCGTAATTGAAAAAACAGGAGCCCATATTTTGTGCATGAAGTGCGAACCTCACTTTTCACTTACAGACCGTATTTCGAATGGTTTGTTTCCAGTTATCTCTTTAATCTATCATTTGCCCCATCTAATCCATGCAGCTGCCAACCGTGAATAGCATGGGGGAAACACTATCGGGATCGTGGGGCAGATGGCTAACGACTGAGATCGGAAAAGTTGATCGGGGATAATCGCCAGTACGGATCAACAGAGCAATCTGGATCGCAGGGTCTAACCCAATTTTCCCAACAATCCCCTGGTGCCACCGCCCCCTCGTCCCCGGCCTACCCTTTTCACCCCTCAATATACATCCAGCCTGCTATCCTGAACCGCATGGGGAAGCCCAGGCGAGATCGCATGAACGGAGGAAAACGAATGACACCCGATCATTAATTCAAGGCTATCGCAATTCTGGAACCCAGCGAACAACGGAAATGATGGATATTCTTGATTCCCGCCTATGGGAAAAGCGGGTAGTTATAATTATTATAATTGTTATAGTTGGTATATATGTCACAGGCCGGATCAACCACGATTGCCATCTCTGTAGAGACAAAGGAGCTGATAAGGACACTTGGTGAAAAAGGTGAAACCTATGATGCAATAATTCGCCGCGTATTCCACAAAGTCGGAATGAAAGACCTTGATGCCCGGTGGAATTCGATTCTCGAAAACGATGAGTTTCTGTCCCTGGAAAATCTCTGATGTTTGAGATTATGGTATCAAAAACCTTCGAGAAACAGTTCCATTCACTTACTGAGGATGATCAGAAACGTATTCGGCAGGGACTGCCAGTTCTGGCGGAAGACCCCTTTACCCCAAGATCTGGTGCAGATATAAAATCTTTACAACAGACCTTACCAAAAAAATACCGTTTAAGAATAGGAGAATTGAGAATTATTTATTCAATAAGGAACGAAACGATACTGATTATCGAGGTATTCAGAAGGGGACAGGGTTATTCCTGAAAAATCGGATCCTGATTATTAGTTGTA
>JBAXMF010000011.1:0-20758 GCA_037134435.1 Methanomicrobiales archaeon
GACTGGTACAGCAAAGGGGATATTGTATCACGACTCCAGAACCGGAACACCCGCGATATCCTCCAACAAATATCATTAATTTTTGGTCCCGGGGCAAATAACAGCCTGATAGTCCTCGACTCGCTCACAGACCTTGCCACGCAGTATTCCGGGACTACACGCTGGGGCGACCTGATGGCGTTTATGCGCGGACTCCAGCGGATTGCCAAGCACCTGAATACGACAATTTACCTGCCCCTTGCGCAGGGGATCCTGGACGTTAAATACGAGCGGGAGATCTCAGATATCGCCGATGCCGTGATCCTTTTCAACTGGGAGGAGAGTTCTTCTGCCCGGCGGCAACGGGTGATGTATTTCGAAAAATTCAGGGGCTTAATGCCACATCTCGAAGAAAAAGACCTGGTAAAATTTTCAGTCAGGATTTCTTCAGCAATTGGTTTTGAAGTAAGTAATATCAGGGTGATCATATGAGCCTTGGTAGGGTTAAAATAGGGATTGAAGGACTTGACCAGATGATGGAGGGGGGCCTGGTCCCTGGCAGCATCACCGCAATTATCGGCTCCTACGGTACCGGTAAGACCTCCTTCGCCCTCCAGTTCTTATGGGCGGGTGTGATGCTTGGAGAACATACGATCTACATCAGCCTCGAAGAACGGGAGGAACGTATCTTTGAATACATGGCACAGAAAGGGTGGGACTATAAACAGTACATTAATAAGTTTATCACGGTGATAAAACTCGATCCTTCTGATTTCAACCTCGCTATCAACCGGATTAAAAATGAACTGCCTGAACTTATCCGGACCCTTGCTGCCACACGGGTGGTAGTCGATCCGATATCACTGTTTGAAGACCTTTTCGAGAGCAATTCATTGAGACGGCAGGAGATGTTCCGGTTTGTGGAAGGACTCCGTGACCACCAGTGCACGGTTGTCATGACAAGCGAGACTGACCAGGACAACGCGTATGCAAGCCGCCACAACCTTATCGAGTACCTCTGTGACACGGTTATTATCCTGCGCTACGTCAGGCCAAATGACCTTACCGAGGTCCACCTGGCACTTGAAGTGGTAAAAATGCGCTTATCCCGTCATTCAAGAGAGATTAAGCCCTATGAGATACAGCAAGACAAGATCCTCGTTCATAGCGAAGCAAATGTGTTTTGACTACCAGCTTTTTTTGCTGGTCATTTCCTATCAGGTTTGATTGTCTCATCCATAAATGTCGTGAGGTTTGAGACCATCATCGGGTCAAGTCCTTTTCCGACGGCCAGGAAGAACCCGGGGGTATCAATCAGCCTGAACCTGTTTGACAGGTAATGGATAAATTTTGAGATCGTGCATGAAGGGAGGTATAACAGCATGGTACTGACAGAGTCAAACAGGACGCAGGGACTTTTTTCCGAGAATTCATCCAGGGTAGTGGTTATTGCGATACCCAAATCAGTCAGATTGTAGGGGGTACTGATAAACCGGACGTTCTGTTCCCCCTGGGGGGTTGTCCCGATCGCATAACTGGTGATCGCGTCAATGAAATATAACCTGGAGAAATCGATCTCCGCTCGCTCATAATTCTTTTTCAGGACCGAATAAGGCTGGTTTGTGGTAATAATGATCAGGTGGCTGCCCTGTTTTACCATCGTTTTCACAATATCGATATTGTCCTGTTTTAGCCGGTCTGCGGTTGCCAGCCAGAGGACCTGGTTTTTTCCACAGGCGAGTTCACCCAATAATGTCTCTAACAAATCCCGGTTCACCTGCCGATGAATTCCCGGTATGCCTCCGGTATCTGTTTGTTATCGGTAACAATCGCCTGGTTAAGTTCGTGCAGGTTCAGGATAATCTGTTCGGTATTTTTAACCTGGAGCTGGAGGCGGATCATTAAGTCCCCAGGCGGCCCTTCCAGCTCGACCTGTCGTTCCAGTTCCCTGAGGTTATCATGGACAATCTCTATCGGATGGCGGAGCCTGTTTGCACATTCTGCAACATAGGCTATCAATACCTCGTGGTTCGCCTCGATTACTTTTTTTGATTCAACCAGTTCCTCCTGGTACTCATCTTTCTTTGCAGATATTACCGCGACGATTGCAGTGACCAGGATAAACATCATGGCCCGGAGAAGCGGGGGCCAGGTCAGTTCTCCAAACACCGAATAACTGACCACGACATGCATCACGCCGAGTACAATTGCAAGGAACACTGCCCGCTCATGGTACCATATTGCGGCAACTACGAGGAGAATGTAGAATACATGGGTGTACGCCATCTCAATTCCCCAGTAGAGATGAATAGTTTCTTCAAGGAAAATGCAAAAGAGAACCAGCAGGACCAGGGTGAATTTTTGATTTTCCGTACCGCTAAACCAGGTAAATAATCGATTCATTGTAATAACCCCATTATTATCCCTCTGATCAATCAATTCGTAATACAGGCATTAAATCTTTTGAGGGGAGTTTCCTGCTACCTGCGGATCGGACCCTCGTTTTACAGTCGTAGAGAATACACACATAGTACTGCACGCGTTTGTCTGAATATAACATGTTTTATCCGCCAGAGATAAAAAATCGGATGGATATAAACATCCTGGCCTAGAAAACGTCCACGAAGGACCCGGGTGAAAAATACCAAGTGAAAAGGAAAAACAAAGAACGTCATGAACCAGAAAAAAACGATCACAAATCTTTTTACAGGTGCGAAAGAGAATCTGTAGGTGAATTTGGGAATACCGGCCCGTTATCCATGCTGCCGTTAGTCCGAACCGGAATGAATGCAAACGCAATCGATCAGGCACTCTATCATAATGTCGTGCAGGCAACCTGTGGCGCGATCAGGCAGGCACAAATTTTTCTCCCGGCTGATGTGAAATCGGCGATTCATAACGCGATGGAACGGGAGACCAGTCCCGTGGCCAAAAGTGAGCTCCGTAATATCCTTGATAACGTTTCGCGCGCAGAAGAATTGAAGCTCCCGATTTGCCAGGATACCGGCGTACCGGTCATCTACCTCACCATCCCCCCCGAAGTCCCCTATTGCAAGGCACTCTTTGATGCAATCCGGGAAGGTGTGAGGAAAGCAACAAAGGAAGTCCCGCTTCGCCCGAACGTGGTCGACCCGATCAGCAGGGAAAATACGCATGACAATACGGGTACCGGAATTCCATCCATTGATGTTACCCCGGGTAGTCAGCTGACCATTACCGTGCTGCCGAAAGGGGCCGGGGCCGAGAACATGTCCCGGGCAGCCATGCTCCTCCCATCCGAGACGGGATTAATCCCGAAATTTGTCGTTGAGACGATGCTTATTGCTGGTGGTAGGCCATGTCCGCCCGTGATCCTCGGGGTCGGTATCGGTGGCAACTTTGACCAGGTGGCATCACTCGCAAAAGAAGCGCTCCTCCTTCCGGTTGATAGCATGGACCCGTTCGAGCAGGAACTCTGCGATACGGTAAATAAACTGGGGATAGGACCGATGGGCCTCGGCGGGGATACGACGGCACTTGCCGTGAAGGTTAAACGTGCGTCCTGCCATACCGCATCCCTCCCGGTGGCCGTGAACGTGCAGTGCTGGGCATCGAGGAGGGCAACGGTGGTGGTGCCCCTGTGAATGTCATTGCCTTGCACACACCACTTGGAGAGGAAGTCCTTTCGCTCTGTGCTGGTGACCGGATAACGCTCTCAGGACTCGTCTATACAGCCCGTGATGAAGCCCACCTGATGATGGAGGAACGGGGGGTCCCGTTTGATCCGAAGGGTGCAGCGATCTATCATTGCGGTCCAATAATTATCGACGGAACGGTTGTCGCTGCAGGCCCTACCACGTCAGCACGGATGAACAACCTTTCAGGCTTCCTGCTGGATCAGGGTGTCAGGGCATTGATTGGAAAAGGTGGAATGGGAATAACAGTCCGGGAAGAGCTCAGGGGAAGGGGCGTTTACCTGGCGTTCACGGGCGGTTGCGCAGCACTCGCCGCCTCACGCATGAAACACCGGGGTGTATACTTCGAGGAGCTTGGCATGGCAGAAGCCGTCTGGGTACTCAAATTTGACAAAGTACCGTTAGTAGTTGGCATCGATTCGAAGGGCAATGATATTTTTCATGATGTGATCACTAAAGCAAAACTACAATTCAAATCCCTATTCAAATAAACTAAGTAACCTAGTGTAAATGATTAGCAGGACACCCGCATGAAGATCGAGATCGACGAGTCCCGTTGTAAAGGCTGCAACCTTTGTACCGTAGGCTGCCCTTACAAGATATTCCAGGCAGGTAAAAAACCTAACAGGAAAGGCGTCCTGGTACCCTTGCTCGACCGGCCTGAACGCTGCACAAACTGCAGGCTCCGGCACCTGTATGGCAGGGTACTGTGCGGGGTCTGCCTGATGACATGTCCTGACCAGGCAATCCAGTTCAGGGAAGAAAAACCCGGGGAACCGATCAAGGTGGCGATTGAATATTGAGTAAGATACAATTCATGCAGGGTAATATTGCCTGTGCTGAAGGCGCCCTCGCAGCCGGGTGCAGTTTCTTCGGGGGTTACCCGATTACACCGTCCACCGAAGTCGCCGAGCATATGGCGGTAAAACTCCCGAAGCAGAATGGAACATTCATCCAGATGGAGGACGAGATCGCATCGATGGCCTCGATAATCGGGGCATCGTGGACGGGTGCGAGGGCAATGACCGCAACGAGCGGCCCGGGTTTTTCGCTCATGATGGAAAACATCGGCTACGCGGTCATGACCGAGACCCCTTGTGTAGTTGTCAATATCCAGCGCGGCGGCCCGAGCACCGGGCAGCCGACTATGGCCGCAGCAGGTGACATGATGCAGTGCAGGTTCGGGTCACATGGAGACTACAGTGTCATCGCCCTCTGTCCATCATCCGTGCAGGAGATGTACGAACTCACGGTGAAGGCATTTAACCTGGCAGACAGGTTCCGGGTACCGGTATTCCTGATGGCTGACGAAATTATAGGGCATATGCGTGAACGGATCCTCATCCCGGACAAGGTCGAACACACGGCCAGGCGGCCTCTCGAGTCCGGAGTCCTCCCTTTCCACCCGGAAAAGGACCTTGTACCAGGGTTCCCCGAGTTTGGAAAAGGGTTCGGCGTCCACGTCACCGGCCTTACGCATGATGAACGGGGGTACCCATGTGCCACGAACCCGAAACTTCATGAACAGCTGGTCATGCGCCTCTGTAATAAGATCGAGAATGCCCGGAAGGAGATTGCCGACTACGTCGTCACGAACCCGGATGCCGAAACGGTTTTTGTCACGTACGGCGTTCCAGCCCGTTCGGTCGAACAGGTACTCCATGATACGGGAAGCAAAAATATCGGGCACCTCCGCCTGAAGATGGTATGGCCATTTCCAGAGCACGCGATAGCCGAGTTCCCGAATGCGACACGCTTCATCATTCCTGAACTGAACCTCGGCCAGGTAGCACGGGAATTTGATCGTCATACCCGGGTCCCCGTAATCCAGGTCCCGAAACTTGGAGGAGACCTTCACCTGCCTGCAGAACTGAAAAAATTTACAGGGGTGGGAATATGAGTTACGATGACTGGCTCCGCCAGGACCGCCTGCCGCACATCTATTGCGCAGGCTGCGGGAACGGGACAATCATCAACTGCACACTCGAAGCCATCGACGGAATGGGCTGGAAGAAAGATGAAACGATCTTTGTATCGGGTATCGGCTGTTCCTCAAGGGCCCCCGGGTACATTGTCACCGACTCCCTCCATACCACGCACGGCCGGGCTCTCCCGTTTGCAACAGGAGTAAAAATGGCTCGCCCCGGATTTCACGTGGTAGTTTTTACCGGTGACGGTGACCTTGCAGCAATCGGCGGGAACCACTTTATCCACGCATGCCGGAGAAACATCGATATCACGGTGGTCTGCATGAACAACCAGATTTACGGGATGACCGGCGGGCAGGGGAGCCCGACTACCCCGATGGGTGCGCTCTCTACCACGACCCCGTTTGGCTCGGCCGAACCTGCGTTCGACCTCTGCGAACTTGCAATTGCTGCAGGTGCAAATTACGTGGCCCGCTGGACCTCCTACCATGTGAAAGAGCTTACAAAAGCCGTTAAAGTGGGAATGGAAACGCCAGGGCTGTCATTTATTGAGGCCATGGTCCAATGCCCGACGAACTATGGCAGGAGAAACAAATTCCGGCAGGTACTCGACCAGGTGGAGTACCTCAGGTCGCATTCGATGATGAGGCAGAAATACCTCCAGCATGAAGAGAGGGGCGAGCCGGTGCCTGATGCTACGATCGTCGTTGGCGAATTTGTCAACCGGAAACGTCCGGTCATGGGGTTAGCGAAGTGAGACACGAAGTACGGTTTTCAGGGTTTGGCGGCCAGGGGATTATCCTCTCTGCTGTTATCATCGGGCGTGCCGCCGTGATGTATGATAACAAGTTTGCAGTCCAGACGCAGGTGTACGGACCTGAAGCCCGGGGCGGGGCATCCATGAGTGCCGTAATTATCGATGACGAGCCCATTCTCTTTCCGAAAGTCACCGTCCCGGACATCTACGTGATCATGTCACAGGAAGGGTTCGAGAAATATGGTGCATCGGCCCCGGAGGGAGCGATCATGATCCTCGATTCGACACTCGTCCATTCAAGACCGGTATGTACCTGTGTCGAGGTACCGGCAACGAAGGAGGCAAGAGAAAAATTGGGAAGAGACATTGTTGCCAATATCGTCATGCTCGGGGCACTGGTCGCAGCGACAAAACTGGTATCTGAAACGGCAATCGAGCGTGCAATTCTGGACAGTGTACCAAAAGGGACTGAAAAACTGAACCTGGGCGCAATGTCCCGCGGGTTTGAACTAATCAAAGAGAGAGGACAGTCAGCATGAAGATACTCGAGTATGAAGCAAAGAAGGTGCTCGAAGAGTCGGGCATACGAATCCCAAGGGGTGTTCTCATCAGGTCGCCGGATGAACTTGCTGCGCACCTCCCATCACTCCCGGACCAGCTGGTCCTGAAGGCGCAGGTGGATGTCGGTGGGAGAGGAAAAGCAGGTGGCGTCCTGATGGCAGATAAGGCCACAGCAGTGAAGACGGCACAGGACCTTTTTTCGCGGGAGATTAAGCATATCCAGGTCAAAGAAGTGCTGGTCGAGGAGTGGCTCAATATCACGCATGAATATTACCTTTCTATCGCGGTAGACAGGTCAACAAAGCATGCACTCATCCTCTTTGCCGATGCAGGAGGGGTAGAAATTGAGAAGGTCGCAAAAGATGACCCCGACGCTATCCGGCGGGCATCACTCCCCCTGATCATGCACGAGGTCCCACAGTTCATGGTGCGGGACCTCCTCGGGAGAGCCCCAAAGGAACTGGGCCCGATAATCAACCTGCTATACCATGTATTCCAGAAAAAAGACGCATTACTTGCCGAGATCAATCCCCTTGTCACAACTCCCGGTGGGGTAGTCGCCGCCGATGCAAAACTGATCGTCGATGATAATGCCCTGAACAGGCAGGGTATCACGGTGAACAGGGACCTGTCAGACCGGGAACGTGAAGCGGAAAAGTTCGGATTTTCTTATGTCGAACTAAAAGGTACGATTGGCGTCATCGGGAACGGCGCCGGGCTGACCATGGCGACACTCGACCTGATTGAATACTATGGCGGCCGGGCCGCGAACTTCCTCGATGTTGGTGGTGGAGCCGAACAGGAGCGGGTAATGAACGCGGTCCGGCTTGTTGCCAGTGTCCCATCCGTGAAAGCTATTGTCGTGAACCTGCTTGGGGGGATTACCCGGTGTGACGAGGTCGCAAAAGGGATCATCAGTGCAGACGTAGCGCAGCCCGTTATCGTCCGTCTCGCAGGGACAAACGAAGCAGAAGGCAGAAAACTGCTTTCAGATAAGGGCTACCAGATGCCCGACACCATGGAACAGGTGGTAAAAGCAGCAGTGGAGATGACACGATGATCTTCGGGGATAAAAAAAACGGCGTGATCGTCACCGGGGCCACCGGTAACCAGGGGGCGTTTCATATCGCCCTGATGAACGAGTATGCGAAAAGTGTTGGCGGAAGGGGTGTAGTCGCTGGCGTAACACCCGGTAAGGCCGGTCAGGAAGTCCATGGTGTCCCGGTTTATAACAGCATCCGTGACGCATTGAAAGAACATGATGCCAGTGCAAGTGTCCTTTTTGTCCCGGCCTTCGCAGCCGGGGACTCGATCATGGAATCTGCAAGTGCCGGCCTTTCGCTCGTGGTTGCCATCACCGAACATATACCGGTCCATGATACAATGAAAGCTATCGCGTATGCAAAAATGAATGATTGTTGCGTCATCGGTCCGAACTGCCCGGGCCTCCTTTCACCCGGGGAGATTAAGATGGGTATTATGCCGGCACAATTATTTACACGTGGTCACATCGGCGTGATTTCGCGGAGTGGTACCCTTACCTACGAAATTGTCGATGAACTCACCCGGGCGGGGCTTGGCCAGAGTACTGTTGTCGGGATTGGAGGCGACCCCGTAGTCGGCCAGACGTTTACCGACGTCCTCGATCGGTTTTCCGAAGACAGGGAGACGAAGGCAGTCGTTATTATCGGGGAAGTTGGCGGGGCTCTTGAAGAGGAAGGGGCAAAATCAGCCGATATCCCAATCGTCGCATACATCGCAGGAATATCTGCACCACCTGAAAAACGGATGGGACATGCAGGTGCCATTATCGAGGGCGGTGAAGGCGATGCACGATCAAAGATAGAGCGGCTGAAAGCGATGGGTGTCCCGGTTGCGTCACGACCGTCAGAAGTGCCACGCCTGATCCGCAACCTGATTTAATTTTTTCCCGGGGCAAAAATTTCCGCTGACAAAGGATTGCCTGGTATGAGATCATCCAAAAGCGGACGAATTGGAAAATTAAAATAAAGGAACGGGTACACATAATCATTACGTAACCGGCATAGATTGGGAGATGAGAGTTGATGGATAATCAGATTCACAGACAGGAGATGAAATATGGTCCACCCAGATGAAAATACCCCGGGAAACGGACCGGAACAGTACCTGGTACCCGGTGAGAAAGTACTTCGGTATTCCAGCTCTGTCGGCATCAAGAAACTCTCCTTTAATGCCTGTATTACCGATAAGAGGATTTTTTTAATTGACCAGGACGAGAAAAAGCCAGGGGTAATTTCCAAGGAATTCCCCCGTGATGTCGTCATGGGAAGCCATCTCGAATCTCCTGGATCACCTGACCCGTTCCTGGTCCTCACCATCAGGACATCCGCTGATGAGACAAGGACAATGAAAATTGCATTTGTACAGGAAGGCACTGACCGGACCGCCGAGATCGAGGAATGGATCAGTCTCCTTCACGGGAGACCGTTAAGGCCGGTCAAATCCATCACGAGTCACCGGGAGTCTCCGGTAACGGTCCATAAGGATGATCTTCACCGGTCTAAACCTCCCGGAAAACCGGTCCATCAGCAACATGAGAATCATGACGCAGTTGATCAGGGGACGGAGCACCACCGTGGCTCAATGAAAGCCCATGTCCGAGGGCCGGATAATTCCCCAATCCTAATCGCAAGACCCATCATCATGGAAGAGAAGAGACCTGCCACGAGGCAGAATAGCGTACCTTCCCTGGATGCAACGGAGATTGCATTCTGCCATCATTGCGGGAAAAAAGCACCCGCAGGTGCGAATTTTTGTCCATTCTGCGGGACAACGCTTCACCGTCCTGACCATGCCACATAAAATCTGCCTGGCGACTATTCACATTGGATCATACCTGGAATAGTCATGAACGATTGGGGGTTAAATGGTCCCGGTAATTCACTACTACCTGTGGTCGAAGTCAACCCGTCGGATGAATAACCCCCCTGATCAGACTATTGTGGACGTCATGTGGTATGGATGCACTCCTACGTTACCGTGCATCGTTTCCTCCACCGATATCATCCAGGATCCCACTATAGGAATCAAGGAGATCTTGCGTGGATGAAAGGATCCGTTCAGTAATTGCGATACTTGTCAACGGATCGAGTTCAATTGCCTTATTGTAAGCCTTGACTGCTTCCTGGTATGGTTGCGTGGAGCGGAATGCATCGGACGACACCATATCCTGAGCTGTACCGGGTTTTGCTGATGTCAGGTTGCGGTACATATCACGCATCTTCGCCATTTCAATCGTCGCTTCGGTGAGGTATGCATCACCTTTTTTCACCCATATCCGGGCATTTTTCGGGTCTTTTGCAATTGCCTGTTCGTAGGATGACACTGCGTCCCGAAACCTCCCTTCTTTGAGATAGAGGTCACCCTGGAAAATAAGCGGTGTCGTTTCATTGGGGTACATCCTGACCATCTGGTCAAGGGAAACACGTGCTTCATCCACCCTTCCGATATTTCCCAGGAAATACAGTTTTTTCATCAGGATTTCCGGGTCGTCCGGCTGGAGCGCGATAGCGGTATCATATGCAACCAGCGAATAACCGGGGTACTTTGAACCATTGAGAGTATCGGCGGCGGTTGCAAGACTGCGGGCTGCAACACGTGCCGGGGTAACGGACTGGTGGGCAATTGTTTCAAAATAAAATGCAGGGACGAGCGTACAAAGAATGCAGAGCGTAATTATCCCGGTTGCCAGCCTGAGCCTTCCCCCAACCGGAACAAAACGTGCTGATATGGTGGGGTTGGTCATAAATACCTGCGATCTCCGGGTCACAACCGTAAGTGCCAGGAGATCATGCAGCCCCTGTTTCCGGGTCGTAAACCCGATCATTACAAAGCCGACCCCAAACATCAATAAAGAGACATACTTACCAAGTTCCCGTACAAGGGCGCGGGAAAATGTCAGCCGCCTTCCCAACCGCCGTCCATTACCGTCAACAACGACAATGCCGAATACCAGTTTGCCGGGTGTCGCCTGGTATGATGAACTGGTCCAGAGGGGGGAATAAAAAGCCAGGTAAAATATTCCTGTTATAATCACGGTCCAGAATACGTTAAATGGGACTTTCAGCTGGATGAGAAGTAATTGTACAAAAAAAGCAAATATCCCGGCTACAGCCAAATCAGGGACCGTTGCACCAAGTCTTTTCCAGAACCCGATATACACAATACGAGTGCAAAGAGGATTTTGGGTCATTCTCATTTACATTGCCGCTGGATAGGTTAAAAGTATGGCGCAAGAGTATGAACAGGTCCAGGTCTACGATATCATTCCAAGGTATCCCGCAAAAACAAACTCCCGGTTCGGGCGGGATGACGCTTCTATCCATTCGTATCGATCCCTTTCCGGGCAATTATCATCTTAACGTACGTATCCTTATGGTAATGGTCACGGATATCCCTTTCAGCAATGACCCGCAGACCGTTCTCCAATAATGCGTCCCTGTATGCGGGAGTCATAAACGCCTGTTCCTTGGTACATTCCCCCTGTAATTTGTTAACCCCGATAAATGTCCAGAGTTTCCATTCAAGCGACTGGAGCGGGTCACCTGGGAGGCCCCCGGCAGACTGGATATTGACAAAGTAACCTCCTTCGTTTATGGCACCGCTGATTTTTGGCAGCAGTTCAATGGATTTACCACTCGGATTTGAGGATGAGATCACCAGGTCATAGCCTTCACCAAAAGAGTCCGTGAAAAAATCCCCTGGTATCAGGTGCACGTTCTCCGCCTTGTACTGTTCCAGGTAACTTCCTGCCAGGGTGACAACATGGGGTAAATCAAACACCCATGCCTCAATACCAGGGCACTGTTTGCCAAGTGCGATTGCGTAAAGACCATGCCCACCTCCAAGGTCTAGTACCCGCCGGACACGGGAAAAACCAGGGAGACCAATAATTGCACGGGTGACCGCCTGTAACCTTCCGGATACGGCGTTTTCAGCCATCGCGGGAAGAGAGTACCTGCGAAAAAAATCCTCTTTCCCATACTGCACCGGTCCATTCAGCACAATGCGGGCAAGCGGGGCCCACAGGTCCTGGCTCATCGTTCCAAGTTGCCCGATATAATGGACCTGTGAATAGGAAGAATTGCGGGTCAGGTACGTCGAAGTCATCGCTGTATCCGAGTATTTCCCATTTTCAAAGGTCAACAGGCCTTCAGCAACCAGCACCTCGCAGAGCAGGCAGCACATTTCCCGATCAGCAGAAATACGGGACGCCAGATCCTCCGCCGTCACCGGGGTTGCACATACATCAAAAATTCCAAGATCAACTGCCGCACTGATCAGCGAGAACACTCTTTGTCCCCGTATCGCCGTGTCTATTTTTTCAAAGAACCGTTTGGGATCTTCCGGGGGCTCTGAAATAAAGAATGACTGTTTTTCATCCATGCCATATCTCCTAACCTTGGTAATTTGCACCGGATCAAGTTAAAGTATCCTTCCAGAAGGGGACTTTTGCATGAAGCGGAAATAACTTTCGGGTTACTCCCCGGAGTCCAGGATTTACACTTCACGCCGCCGTATGAAAACCTGGGACCTGGTACCGGCAGCAGTTATGGTCCCCGGGTACCAGGTCATCTACAAACCTATATTATACTCGGATTGAGAAGTTTTAATGAAGATGTCCGACGTCCATTCCCCGAATTATTTTAAAGGTGTCATCAAGTCGATGGGTGTTGTCTTCGGGGATGTCGGGACCAGTCCTATCTACACCCTTACCGTGATTTTTCTGCTGGTACAGCCTACCATCCAGAACCTGACCGGGATCATTTCCATGATCGTATGGACATTAATTATCCTCGTCACGATACAATACGCCTGGCTTGCGATGCAACTGGGTAAAAAAGGTGAGGGTGGGACAATCGTGTTAAAAGAGATTCTCCTCCCGATGCTCAAGTCAGGCCGGGCCGTCACCTTCTTCTCACTCCTCGCGATTATCGGGGTATCGCTGCTGATTGGTGACGGTGTCATCACCCCTGCTATCAGTATACTTTCCGCGGTGGAGGGGCTCCGGCTTATCCCCGGGGTTGCAGGTATCAGCCAGAGTATCCTTGTCATTATCGCGGCCGTCATTGCTATCGTGCTCTTTTCCTTCCAGAAGAAAGGGACGGAAAAGGTTGCATGGGCATTCGGACCGATCATGCTCATATGGTTTATTATCCTTGCCGTCCTCGGAATATTCTATATCCTCCAGGTGCCGACCATAATCAACGCATTGAATCCCTATTATGCGTATCATTTCGTCACCTCCAATGGGATCACCGCATTTTTCATCCTTTCTCAGGTAATTCTCTGTGCCACGGGTGGAGAGGCATTATTTGCAGACATGGGGCAACTGGGAAGAGACCCCATCCTGAAGGCATGGGGACTTGTATTTTGTGCCCTCGTACTGAACTATCTTGGCCAGGGGGCATTTCTCCTGCAGCACCCGGAATCAAAAAATATCCTGTTTGAAATGGCATACAATGTCACACCAGTCCTTTATATCCCGTTCCTGCTCCTTGCCATCATCGCCACGGTTATCGCCTCCCAGTCAATTATCTCGGGGATATTTTCAATTGTATACCAGGGTATCACCACCCGTGTCATACCCCTGCTCAAGATCGATTATACTTCTGCCGAGTTGCGCTCCCAGATTTATATCGATTCGGTAAACTGGTTCCTCCTCCTTGCGGTGCTCTATGTACTGTTCCAGTTTGAATATTCCGAGCGCCTTGCTGCAGCGTACGGACTTGCGGTGATGGGTACCATGACGGTAACGGGTATCATGATCACCGCAATTTTCCTGCTAAAACGGCAGTATATCAGGACGGCCATCGCATTTTGTGTGCTCCTGGTGGACCTGGTCTACCTCTTCTCGACCACATTCAAGATACCGAACGGTGGGTATTGGTCGTTGATAATCGCGGCAATTCCATTCACCCTGATCATGATCTATATCTATGGACAGAAGCGGCTTTTTGCCGTGATGAACCCGATGGACCTGGTTGAATTCCGGGAACGATATAGTCATGTCTATACCCATGTGAAAAAAATCAAGGGGACAGCACTCTTTTTTGCCCGGGATATCCAGAAGATTCCGAGTTACATCTCCCATACCATCTTCAACAACAACATCCTGTACGAAGACAATATTATCATCAGTCTTCACCAGCTGGAAACTCCATTCGGTGTGAACTGGAAATTTGGGGAAGACCTGGAAGACGGCCTCCGGGTTTTCCGAATCGACTACGGTTACATGGAGATCATCAACATGACAAAAATACTCCGTGATGCCGAAATCAGGGAGAAAACGATCTTTTACGGGCTGGAGGAGATTGTCACCGATAATCTCGTATGGAAAATATTCTCGGCAATTAAACGACTCTCGCCATCCTTTGTGCAGTTCTATAAGCTCCCGTCCCATAAGATCCATGGAGTGGTCACCCGTATCGAGATGTAAATTTGATTTTATTGGAGGAATAGCTCAGGATGGACAAATCTCAGGCACGATTAATCTGGATATCAGTCGCATTTTCAACCGTAGTACTGGTTATCGTCCTCGCCACAACCTTCGATACAAACACACTCCTTACTATTCTCAAGCTCAATCTCTGGTTCCTTTTACTTGCTACCCTGTTACGCGTAGCCTCGTTGTTATTCTGGGCGCTGCGTATCAGGACCATGTCCGGGTCGCTTGGCTACACGGTGAAATTTTCGCACTGCTTCAACCTTGTTATCGCAAACCTCCTTGCCGGTGCAATTACACCAGGACAGGCTGGAGGTGAACCTGTCAGGATCCATGAATTGTACCGGGCGGATGTAAAAATCGGTGATGCGACCGCGATCGTTCTCATGGAACGGGTACTTGATGGCGTGGTCCTGGTCATCATGGGAGTACTTGCCATGGTACTCCTCGAGAGTATCTGGAGGGGTTTGAACATTGCCCTGATTATCGGTATGTTTGTTGGCCTTGCCGTAATGATCGGGTTAATCATCCTACTTTTCTACTCGGCAAGGAAACCGGAGCGTGCAAAAGTGTTGCTGACCCGGATAATCACCTGGGCAGGTACCCGCTGGAAAGGAAAGACTATGCAGAAGGTTGTGCGGTACGCAGATGAGGAAATGGACAATTTCTTTGTGAGCCTGCACCGGTTTACCACAAGCGCACGGAAAGGACTCATCTACGGCACCGTCTTCACCACGTTATTCTGGGCATCCGAATTTTTTGTCGCGTCTCTTCTCCTACTCTCTCTTGCACAGCCCCCGTTTATTGCAGAGTCCTACCTTTTCCAGTTGATTATCGCCATCGTAATGATGATACCACTGACACCGGGCTCATCTGGAATTGCAGAACTCTCGGCCACGTCACTTTATGCGTTGATTGTGCCCACAGCGGTACTCGGGCTTTTTGTCATTCTATGGCGGGTCCTTCTCTTCTATTTCAATATCGTTGTCGGCCTGGTTGCAAGCCTCAATATATTCAGGCGGGAACTTCGTATTACGAATGAAAAAAATGCAACGGCATCTGATCTCCAGATCCAGGAAAATGTCGATGAATGAGGGGTGATTTTGCCTGAATTTGAAATATTGTTGCGTGAATCAGAAAGGGTCCGGACCTGGTACAGAAATAATTTTGGTAAGCTGGAAAATTGCTTCGTTCCCAAAAAAATAAGTGGCCTCGTGGACTCTCGTAAGCCCTGTATCGCCTTCAATCCGATTAAAGGTCCGGCATTTTACTGGCCATGTACCACGCATGGGCTGCGAGGATAAAATAAACCGGGTAATTGAGACCATAGGCGGTGAATTCTCCATTCGTCGCAAACATAAGTGTTGTTGCATACACGTCAATCTGGAATATGATAATACCCCACCATTTCCCAAGGTAGAAATACCCCATTCCGGGCAGGACAAAATTCAGGAACCCTGCGATGTACGGATTCTTCCGGAGCCTCGGCCTTAGTGAGAGGCCGCGTGGAAGATATGCAAGTGAGAGGCCGACACGCGGTGCAGCCTTAACAGCGTTCCAGCGGACGTTATCACTCACATCGCTCAGTGAACGGTAAATTATTGGAATGGCCTTTTCAGACCCGATATATCCCAGTGCCCGCACTGCTTTCTCGCGGATTTCACTGTCATGATCGGTCATGGCAACACTGAGGGGTTCAATCGCTGCCTCTCCAATCGCCACCATCTCCTTCCATTCCTGTTTACCGAGGTGCAGATAGGCGTGCATACTATCATTATCCGGCTGCCATTGGAATTTATCAAGGGCTACCGCAGCCCCATACCTGACAAACCGGTCGTGATCTTTTAAGGCTTCTACAAGCGATGGGATCGTCTGTTCATCCCCGATATCACCCAGTGCGAGTGCAGCTTCCCACCGGATCTCATTATCGGGGTCATGGAGTGCCGTCATCAGGGGCTGGACTGCCTCGTATGCCTTTATCTCACCGAGAGCTTCCATCACCCCGAGCCTGACATGTTTGTTCCTTGACTGCAACGCGAGAAGCAGGTGGTCCCTCCCGTCTGTCCCCATCTCACCAAGGGCTTCGGCGGCTCGCCACTGGATATCAAGGTCCGAATATCTGAGTGCCTGGATGAGGCCCCCGAAATCTTTCTGTTGTTTCATTTGTTCGATATCCGGGGGTTCCGGGTGGAATATATTCAGTATTTTCAGTTACACCACCACACAGTGATGATATTTGGTGAAATCGGGGGAGTTACAACAAGATTGTCTTGGGATGGATCGTCCATGATTTTTCGGACTTTTTTTCCGCGAAAGTGCTGGTCTACATTATTCATGGTATCACAAGTCAGGGATTTTGTTCGCAAGGTACCATGCATGAATGGCAAACAGTATAGAATACGGCACGGACACCAGGGGGATCACAAGGAACGGAAGGTGGCTGCCTGTGACTGCAATGGCCATTAAATTGATGGTGATAAAGACCTGGAATAAAACGAACCCGAACCAGTACCCAAGGTAATTGTACCCGATGCCAAGAAACATCAGGTTCAGGAGGGCTGCAATGTAAGGACTTGGTTTCGTTTTTGGGCGCCTGGAGAGCCCCATGGGGAGAATCGTTAGTGGGATGCCACATTTAGGAAACGAAAGTGCCGCATGCTTTCGCACCAGCGGGTCAGGGTCACGTAAGGCGATACTGCAGGCACCTCTGGCCGCCGGAGTATGGAGTTCCCCCAGTGAATCAACGGCTGCCGCCCGTACTCGTGGGTCCTGGTCTTTTAATGCCCAGAGCAAAGGGACACTGGCAGGTTCTCCAAGAGGTGGAATACTCCCCCATTCCTGTTTTGCGATGTAATAATATGCCTGCGTCTGGATTTCAGGAGTTTTCCACCCAAATATATCCAATGCAGCTGCTGCCCCAGACCGTACGTATTTATCCGGGTCTCTTAATGCGGAGATAAGGGGTCCAATTGCATCTTCGTCCCTGATTGATGCCAATGAAATCGTCGCAGCCCACCTTACCTCGTTGCTCTTGTCTTTCCTGAGCAGCTCGATCAGGGGACTTACAGCCTGGCGGGCCCTTATTACGCCGAGAGCTTCAACAGCCCCAATTCTAACGGCCATCCTCCTGTGTTTCAGTGATCCAATCAGGAGTGAAACTGCAGGCTCACCAATGTCTGCCAGTCTATCGGAGGATTTTCTCTGGATATCCTGATCAGGGTACCCGAGGAGGGAGATGAGGCCTGTTGGGGTTTTACTGCTAAGTAAGCGTTGGACTTTGGTATCACCAGGCCAGAATACCTTAGGAAGATTCAATAGGCCATCCTGAAGTCTCTTTAAGGCAATCAGGTCTTTTTCCACCTCCCACTCCTTTTATTCGGGGTCACTCAAGTTATTTCCTCCCTCTGGCATGGCGACCGGAAAAAATACCGGGTCAATGGCGGAGGGAAAAACTCAAAACCCTTTCACTCCTCTTTCCAGAATCGGGTATACACACAGAAAACAATAAATTTTTCCATTCTGAAATCACCTGGTAAATGTTGATTCTTCAGTCGATCAATTTCACCCGGGTCCCAATTCGAAATTCAACGTCCACCGGATACATTACATCCCTGTGATGCACCGCTTCGTAGTAACGTAACCCAGGGCCTGTATTTGCATGGTTCCCCCGGTCCATTTTCATTCCGCTAAACCAATTCCAAATTAAGGTTAGTAAAATGGTTCTATCCAGAACATATAAACGTTTGCGGGGAGGTGCACCGTTTCTCAATCGTAATGCTGTCAATAATTTAGACTTTTTTATAGATCTGAACTTTTTTCCGGAGTTCGGATAAAAATATCTGCCGGCATGATGTTGGAATGTATCCACAATTGTGTGTAATTTCTCAATTGCAGGGAAAATATTTGCAATTTTTAAAAATAAAGACTGGACAATAATAATATCCATAAAAAACAGGTAGTATCCGGATGATCTCCGGTTACTCCCTCATATCTCCCAACATTTTTACTAATAATGCTTTCTGGGAATGAAGGCGGTTTTCTGCCTCATCCCAGACCACGCTCTGCGGCCCCTCGATCACCTCATCTGTTATCTCGTGACCCCGGTGCGCGGGGAGACAGTGCATGACAATTGCATCAGGGGAAGCATGTTTCAATAAGTTACTATCAACGGTGTAGCCCTGGAACGCCTTGATACGGACGTCATAACGGGCCTCTTCACCCATTGAAACCCAGGTGTCGGTGACCACCACATCTGCATCCCTGACCGCTTCCACGGGGTCATGCATCACTTCCACACGCCCGCCAAGTCCGGTCGCTCTCTCTACAACTTCTTCTTTTGGTAAAAATCCTCGAGGACTTGCAATATTCACAATCATACCGGTAATCGCTGAGGACAACACAAGCGAATTACAGACATTATTCCCATCACCTACCCACGCTACCTTTACATCGATTGTAGAACCAAAATGTTCCCAGATCGTGAGGATATCCGCGAGCAGCTGGCAGGGGTGTTCCCTGTCTGAAAGCCCGTTGATGACCGGGACCGTCGAATACCGGGCAAAATCAACAATCGTCTGGTGCTTGTAGGCCCTGATCATCAGGCCTGACACATAGCGTGAGGCAACCCGTGCGGTATCCCGGATCTCTTCTCCACGGCCCAGCTGGAGGTCCTGTGAATTCAGGTACAGGGCATGTCCTCCCAGGTCATGCATACCGACTTCAAAGGACAGCCTCGTTCTCGTTGAAGGCTTCTCAAATATCATTGCGAGTGCCTTTCTCTTCAGCAGTTCATGAGGCACACCGGTTTTTTTCATTTTCTTGAGATGTTTCGCTTCTGCGAGGATCTTCTGCAATTCCTCTTTTGAAATATCTAGAAGCGAGAGAAGGTCTTTTTTCATCGTATCTCCTTCATATGTTCAATTCTCTTCTGGAGCAACGCTTCCGTCCCGATATCACGGCGGTGACAAACGTCGCCACCGACTGATGAGGCAGCGGATTCTGCAATTTTTTCTGCCTCATCCAGTGTATCCGCCCTTCCGACAAATGCAAGAGTCCGGGAAGACTGGGTTAAGAGTTCCCCGTTATTCAGGTCAACATTACCATAAAACAGCAGGGCATTGCCATAATCCCCGAATGCCAGGGGCCTGCCGGAACGCGGGGTATCAGGGTAACCTTCCGGTACGAGGTACTTGCAGACCGTAGCTTCCCGGGAAAATTTCACAGACCCCGAAGAAAGTGTCCCCTCAGTAATCCGGATCATAATTTCAGCCATGTCGGATTCAAGGAGTGAGAGCACATTCATGGCTTCCGGATCGCCAAACCGGGCGTTGAATTCAATCACCATCGGGCCTTTTTTGGTATTCATAAACTGGCCATATAATATTCCCCGGTAGGGCTGCCCGATTTTTGCCATTACTGCGACCACGTCCTTCATGATGCGAAGTGCCTTTTCCCGGTCTGTATGGGATACAAAAGGCAACGAATGACCTGGCATGCTATAGGAACCCATACCCCCTGTATTCGGACCCTGGTCTCCTTCAAGCGCACGCTTATGGTCCTGGACAAGTGGCATCGGTATCAGGTGTGCGCTATCAACAAATGCCTGGAGGGTGAACTCTTCACCGATGAGGCGTTCCTCGACAACGACCTGACCATCCAGTTGTCTTGCGTACTCGATTGCACCATTCCGGTCCACGTGCTCCCCCATGATGCGTACACCTTTTCCACCGGTGAGACCGATCGGCTTGATGGCAAGGTCACCGGGGTAGTGTAAAATGAAAGATTCTGCATCCACCTGGTTGTGAAAAACACGGTACTTCGGGCAGCCGGCCACCCCGTGACGGTCCATCATGACCCTGCAGAACCCTTTATCAGTCTCGAGGCGCGCAGCCTCCCTTGTTGGGCCCACGCATGCAATCTGCCGGGCTTCAAGTTCGTCGGCAATGCCCGCCTGCAGGGGGGCTTCAGGCCCGATCATTGCACACTGGACACCTACACCTGATGCAAAATCTGCAATACGTCTGACGTCTGTCTCATCCCCGACCAGGACCCGTTTTGCAACAGACCAGATACCGGGGTTTTTCTTCGACATTACGGAATAAAGCTCTACTTCGCTGTTGCGGGAAAGGACGCTTGCTATCGCATGCTCCCTGCCCCCTCCCCCTACAACCAGGATCTTCATTGTCATGTATCAGACCAACCGTCTATAATAACTGGTTACTCTCTGGTTATCTCGCTTGCTTTAACAAGTGCGTGAAGTGTCACGCCAGCCCCGGTAAGTGCATCGCTGGCACCCTGTTGACGGTCGACCACGGTTACTGGATATCAGGCACGGTGCCAACGTTATCAACCTTGAGGTTCTGCGTAAAGCTTA
>JBAXMF010000012.1:0-17890 GCA_037134435.1 Methanomicrobiales archaeon
TACCGTCCGTCTCATCGTAAAAACACCCCCGCGGACCCATGGCGGAGGCGGTACCATCGCCTGGAAAGACCTGCAGATCAACTGGGAAAATACCGATACTGCGGTGATCACGCAGGCAGCATGCGGTATACAAAATTGTCATGACATGGAGATCAACTGTGGCGAAAACATTGCAGAGATGTGCACGATGGAATACCAGCTGGGGGACACGTGCCGGAGCCTTGCATCATGCCAGAATGTCAACGGGTCCTGCTTCGTGGTGAAACAGGAAGGAGACACGAAATGCGTGTCATGCGTGGAGACATGCAACAAATCATCCGGGGGAGACACGGCAAAAGCATTCGCGTGTGAAAGCCGGTACTGAAACCCGGGCGTCCTGGAAAATCCAGTGGAGGGAACCAGCACACCCCTGTTCTTTCCACTCATACCCCGATATGAAGACGAATGGTAATCATGGGTAAACGGTTGAGCTGGGACACCAGGATTATTTTTTAGTAATCCGGAATTTGTCGGGAGGAACGAGTATCTCAAACCTGGCCCCACGCCCGGGCGTCCCGTTTTCCGTAATCGTGATCCCGGTAATAGAGAGGATTTCCCGGGTGAGAAACAAGCCGAGACCGGAATTTTTTCCATAGCCCTTGGAGAACAGCCTTTTTTTATCCCCGGCACTGATACCGGCGCCATCATCCCCGAAGATCACCAGGAGTGATCCGTCCTGTTCCTCTGCATCAAGGCTGATCATCGTCATCGTATCCCCGCCATACCGGAGGGAATTGTCGATGAGGTTGTAGAACACTTTCACCAGCAGGGGGTCAGCAAAGACCACCAGGTCAGCCTGCCTGACTTCGATACGGACATCGTTTAACGGTAACTCCCGCGAGGCGGAGGCAATGATTGCATTTACATTCTGCCATGCAGGGGCATTGATACCCATGTCCTCGTAGTCCTTTGTAAAATTAATCTGGCGTTCGATAGAATCGGCAATCTTCAGTTCTTTCGACAAAAAATCTGCGAGCTGTTCCCGGTTATCCAGGGCATCCCCACTCAGCTCAAGAAAACCTTTCAGTGCCATCAGCTGGTTCTTGATATCATGCCGGGTGATCCCCGAAAGCAGGTTGAGCTTTTTATTTGCCACCCGGAGGGCTTCCTCGCTGCGCCTGAGTTCCCCTGCTTTTTCCACCAGCTCACGTTTTCGTACCAACTGGTAATACCGGACCAGGAACACAGAATCAGCGATAATTAAGACCAGAAGAAAAGTTGTGGCAGTAAAGGTGAACCGGGCATCGGGAGAGACCAGGATATCCCCGGACCACCGCACGGCAAGCCACCAGTATGGCAGCATGATAACCGCCAGTAGGAATGAGACGAACAACGCCCCGGGCAGGGGCTGCCCTGACCATTTCCTGATTATCGACATGCTGGCGAAATTATGTGGCACTTCCATTCGTTGAGATTGTAGGGGGGATGATCTCATATAGTATTTGTATGGAATATGTTACCGGGAGAATCAGGTGGGACCGGATATCGTTGCTTTACCGGAACAGACAAGGCGGGACAAGGTCCCGGTTCCTCTGTACATCGCACTTTTTTTCCTGCTGGTCTGCATTAACGCCCTGGTTGCAAAATTCGTGGTCTTCTCTTTTGAGATAGCCCCCGGCGTTTCCTCGTTTTATTTCGTTGTTGCCCTGATGGTTATCTTTGCCCTGTGGTTTGGCATGTACGGTGCTGTTGCAGCGTACCTGGGCTGTTATATTGGGGCGGGTCTTCTCGGGGGAATCCCCCCGGACGTCAACCTGTACTGGTCCCTGGCCGATTTCTGGCAGGTCCTCATCCCGCTCATGGCATTCCGGTATTTTGCCTGCGACCCGGGCCAGAGGAGCCGGCGTGACCTGGGCGTCCTCGTGATTTTCGGGGTCGTTATCAATAATGTGGTGGGTGCGACCTGGGGTTCGGTAACCCTTGCCCTTGGAGGTGTAGTCCCGTGGAACGAAGTCGTGCCGGTCTTTTACAGCTGGCTGGCAGGAAACGTGGTCGTCAGTATCGTGTTCGTTCCCGCAATCCTCTATCTCTTAACGCCGGTAATACGGGACCACGAGCTCTATATCAGGGACTACTGGCATTAGGTACCCGATCATCCGGGGACGAACCAATGAGAAATTTTATCTGTTTCATGATTCGAAATAGACAATTGACAATGGCAAAATATTTCAAAGCCGGTATATTTATTGGAATATGCATCGTAGCGATCTGCCTGGCACTCTGCTTAAAAGAGGCTGGCCCCACCCAGGTAACAGCCGGGAAACTGCCCCCGACAATCAGGCAGGTCGATCACCTCATGGTCCAGGTACCTGACCCCGGACGGCTACACCAGCTCTTCACAGGAGAACTAGGGCTTCCTGTAGCGTGGCCGATGGTCAATTATGGTCCTTTTTCTACCGGGGGGGTATCATTTGGGAATGTGAACCTGGAACTCCTGAACAGTTCGCAGGAGATGAGACAACAGGGCCTGGTTCCAAAGGGGAACGGGATCGTCGGGGTCGCGTTCCAGTCGCTTACCCCCCTTGAATCAACAGTAAAGGTCCTCGATGCAAACCAGGTCCCCCACGGTGCCATCATACCGTTTAACATCACACAGAACGGATCTCCATCAACCCTCTGGTATAACCTCGAACTGAGTGAAATGATGCCAGGTTCAATGATTTTTTATTGTGAATATACCTTCAACCAGACAGGGTTCCGCCAGCGGATGGAACATTCGCTGGCCTCAGCAAACGGCGGACCCCTGGGTGTACTCAGGATGAAGGAGATCACCATAGACTATGCAGACCAGTCCGTATTGGAAAAATGGCAGGCGCTGCTGCCCGAGGCCGAAGGAGGGGTACCTGAACGACGGGACGGGGGAAACGGGGTCACGGTTCACCTGAAAAAATCCGACCGGAATGCAGTCTCGTCCATCACGCTGCAGGTGAAATCCCTGGCGCAGGCAAGGGCAGTCCTTGAAGAGAAAGGGTTACCTGGAGAAGTATCCGAAGGGAGGGTCTCCATCAATCCCGATGCTCTTTCAGGGATGCAGGTATATGTAACCGAATAGGACCCAGCACCGGCATGCATAGGGGGAAGTGCATCTCAATTGGGTTTGCCCATATTTGTTCCCGTTGCACCCGGGAACAATCAGCACCCTGGCAGCCCCTCGATCCATGCATCGGTTTTCTGTACCCGCGAGAACCGCATCTGCTGGGTAATAAGAATCGCCCGGTGAAGATCGGCATCAAGGATCGTACCGGCATCATTGGTCACCGACAGGGTACCGGTGGCATCGGAAAGGAAGTTCACGGCATAACCACGGTGGAATGCCTGCCGTGCGGTCGTGTCACAGCACATCTGGGTCATATAGCCTGCAATGGTCACGGTCGTTACGTTTTGATCCTTCAGCCACTGCTCAAGGAAGGTCCCGGTGAAACTCCCGGGCAGGGCCTTTTCAACCAGGATATCATATGGGCGGGACTTAATTTCATGATGGAGTTCCCAGCCGGGCGTACCTTTCCGGAATGTCGCCGCCTCCGGTGCAGGGCTTGTATGCTGGATCACGGCGATCGGCACGTGGGACTCATATGCCTGGTCCATGGCCTTTTTAATGTTTTCAAGACTCCCCTCCGGGTACGTAACCGGCAGTTTCCCGGTGAAATACTCGTTCTGGACGTCAATAACCAGTAATACCTGTTTCATTCCTGCCACCCTTACCAGTCCTTTTTCATTGCTTCTGCTCTTCGGTCCTTCGGCATCAGTTCAATGGCATACCGTAACGCGGTCCTGGGCATGGCCTTCCGGTTCTTCATCACGTAATCAAACACCGTATCCTGGTGCTTCCGGCTCGCTTCCTTGAGCAGCCACCCGTAGCCTTTCTGTACCAGGTCATCGTTATCAGTCAGCAGCAGGTCTGCAATCCCGATTGCATCATCCAGGAATTTCCCGTGCTTTGCCGGAACGATCAGCGAGACCGCGGCTGCCCGCCGCATCCAGCGGTTATTGGACCCGGTCCAGCGTTTCAGTTCCTCAACATATTCGGGGAATTGTTCAATAAAGTTGCCCATGGTGTGATTGCAGAAACCGTCGCAAGATGCCCAGTTGGTGATATAGGTATCAATCCAGTGCCTGAATACGGTAATGTCCTCCCGCTCGTACCGACTGGAGAGCGCATAGGCCCAGTCCGAGACGATGAATGACTCCTCCAGGTATCCGGATTTGTACAATTCCTCGCACAGGCCGAATATTTCCACTTTGGGACGCTTTTTCACCTCTTTCCAGTACTTTTTCGCAATTACTGTCACGGTGGAGGACTTCATCCCGTAACACGTGATCTCCTCCTTGAAAAAACGGAGCGAAGTGTTCTGAATTTCGGGGTCTGCATGTCCTTCCAGTTCTTTCCTGATCTGAGCAATGACCGGGTCCATAGTGCAAGGTTAGAATGGATAACGGATAAGGATGTAGCGTGTGGGAAGAGAACGTGGTGATGAAGGGTCAAATGGTAAAATACAACGCCGGGGCTGTATCCAGGGGATCGCTTTATCGTGCGTGGGATCAATCTCCCGTAAAAGTACCCACCTGAACATGCACGAGATCTGTTCCGCACGGTTGTAAGGAGTCAAACGTGGAGTCACCGCGGTTCTGCAGCGGGTGCGGCGCCCGGATGGACAGGAGCACCCCGGCAGGATACCAATGGGGAATCCGGAGAAGGGTTCGCCGTTTTCCTTCTTACCTTCGCAGGACGGGTCATCTTCGTAGTCCCCGGCCCCATCGTGTGGCTCTATGCGATGTACGATGCATATACCGTGGCGGGAAAAATGAATCAGGGGGAGACCGCGTTCTGCGAGACCCGGATGCCACCCGTGGCCCTGTTCATTGTATCCGCCGTGGCCCTGATCGTTGTTGCACTCATGATAATCCTCGCGGTGGTGATAGTGGCCCTGGTGCCACAGCCTGACCAACTGGGTATCACGGATATCAACCAGGTATTTGATACGGGCGGATTAGCCTGGTCTGTCTGAAGAAAGTACTACACCAGTCTTGGGTAAAATTACGGCCCTTTTTTTCACACATTAGGAAATAATATCAGGACTGTGAACAGATCATGCCCCTATGTATCTCCCCAACAATAGATGGCTTTGCATCATTGGATTGATAATTATTATCAGCCTCGTTTTGTTGTGCGGAACGATATTGTCAAAAGAGAGATCAGTCTCAAATCTCTACATTATTCCTGCGGGCGTTTTTAGTCCACCATCCGTATCGTATCCGGCATCCCCATCAACGATCGCGACACCCCCGGTAAACGCGTTTTCTCCGGTGCCGGTGATCGGTGTCCAGGTGACGACCGCAAATAATCAAGCTTCCACGCCTGATACCAGGTCATCCCTGAACGTGTTACGCGGAGAACCGTTAACCATCAACGGGACAGTTGACAACCTGTCGATAACAAAGGTGCAGGTCTGGGTGCTGAATGGCACTATCTCGGCAACAATTATCCCCGTCATGCCGGACGGGACATTCCAGGTTACCTTTGATTCCCGTGAAACTGACGCACTGTCACGAACCTACACCTCGGCGGTCCTCGTGCAGTACCCAAAGGTCCCCGGCCAGTTTGCAGTCAGTTGGGATACGAACAGAAATGAAGCGATCGAGACGAAAAGCGGACGGACAACCCCCGTCCTGGATCACATAAAAGATCCGGGAATGTATCCCACCACCCAGGTAGACTACCTCGAACAGGGCACCAGGGCGGCCGGAGATTCCGCCAAAATATATTTCCTCAACGGGGTAGACGGCTGGATAACAATCGATCCCATGAGTCCCGTCAAGCCGGGGACGCTGATCGTCCGTGGCAACACGAGTCTGTAGGTAGGGACTCCGCTTGCGATCTCGGTCGGAACGGTGAATATGCATCCGACACCAAAAATTTATGACTGGTCGCATGAGATGGCGGACGAGGGGACCACCCACGTGGGTCACGGTCCCTTTGGTGTCAACCGGTACTCAGTCATCATCGATACGTCCCACCTCAATACCGGGAAATACCTGGTCAGTGTCGAATCACGCGACGAAAACCTCCAGGCAGATGCCAATAGTATTATTGAACTGATCGCGAATATTCCCGCCACCCGGGAGTCGGGAATTACATTGACTGGTCCCGCCTTGCATTGCCCGATCTTGTAGTGAACGAATCTCTCATTCCGGTCATGCTGGAGGGGGAATTGCGGGTTGTTCCGCACGGGACCCAGGCAGGCAATAACGAGCTGCCATACGGTTCGATCATCGTGTGTGCTCCCGACGCAATCTGCAGGATCTTTGACCCGTCCGGGGTCCAGACCCTGGCAGTTTACAATTCGAACGAAGCCCGCATCATGGAGGTGCCGAACGGTGCAATGATAGACTCAGGAACGTTAGGAAACGTCACCTTCATCAGATTAAATGGCGACGTGATCCTGTCAAAAATTGACGAATACCCACGAAGTCCCTGATCTACATCGTTTGTTTCCGGTATGATCAATGGACACGGGACTCCTTACCGGACTCGTTTTATTTCTCCGGCAGGGTTAACCATTGAGATCAATCCTGCATCCTGGCTGTAACCAATAAGAAAGCAGGTCCGGCAAATAAAAATATCCAGCCGAAATCATACCCAAGAAGATAATTGACGACCGCAGATACCTTCGGCAGAATTTCAGATAAGAGCACAAGGCCTGCTTCCACAATAATGAGTGTTGTCAGAACGACACACAAAGAAACCAATCCACTGACGTATAGCAGTGTATATTCCTCAAATGCTATTGCTGTTATCGATAATATGCCCATTGCAATGAGGATAATGGCAATGGGTCCCCCCATAACGGGGATGTCAACCAGTGAAACGGGTACCTGTCCAAGAAAAAACAGGTTTATTGTGTAGATAGGAAGGAAAGCTCCAAAAATAATGAAAATGGAGCCAATAAATCCTATTACCTGTTTACGATCAACCCAATAGTCCCGCACGTGCAATCAACCTGGTACTATTTTCACTCCCCGGATAATGAAGGTGATAGATTGTATTCTCAAATCGCACAAGAAAAAAAAACATGGGTCCGGGTTTCCAGCCCGGAGATCCAGGTAGACCAACCTTATCCGGATAACGATTTCTGATGATGATATGCACGTTATCATTTTTCGGTTCATGCACCTCCCTTATAGGTAACAGCGTTAACAATTCCTGAGGGTATAGAAGACCGTCCCATTCCGGTACCCAGCAATCTCATAATTTCCAGTGAGAGTGGAACAGGATTATCAGCGGGAACGGGGTATTTTTCATCGGGGACAAGGAGGTTACGGTTGCACCCGATCAGGCGTTTGTCTCACCCCGGGACATTCACCATATCGTGAGATCTGGTTGCGAAGAACCCCTGCAGCCAGCAATATTTGCCCCGGCGCAGGTTTGGACATGGGTTACCCATTACCGTACCGGGGATCAAGTTCAGCAGCTCTCCTGTTGCATTCTGCGGCTTCCTCATTCCTTCCCCAGTCACGGAACGCCATTCCCTTCAGGTGCCAGGTTCCTGCATCAGGGGAACCTAAAATCTCAAGGGATTTGTTATAGCAGGCAATTGCCGCATCATAACGTTTCAGGTTGTGAAGGGCGACCCCCTCTGCTATCCAGGCTTCCGTAAAATCCGGGTCGATGGCGAGTGCAGCATCAAAGTAGGTCAGTGACTCGTTATACCGGCCATATTGCGTAAGGTTGGTCAGTCCCCTGATGAACAGTTCCTTTGCTTCAGGGGAGGATGTTGAGATCTCGTCGGTTTTAAATGAGATGGCAATCGCCGATCCACCATAATCAGTAACCGGCCCGCCTGGAATCACAGGTGGCGGACCTGATAGGGGAGGGGAACGAGTGGTGGTTGAAATACACCCACAGATAAAGCATGAAACAACAAAAAGGATGATGATGACCGTCATCAGTCGCATATAGGGTTATTCAGATTTCAGAACAATTATCTCTTACGGAACCGCTGTTCGCGAGCCCTGTTACTTAATACCAGTGATATCGCCCGGATGCCTGAAAATAGGGGGTATTATTTCTTCTGATATTTCTTCCCGGCCGAAAATGCGGGCCCAACCTGGTTGCCAACTCCAAAATAGGTGATCTGGGCGTATACAATCGGGTTAATCTTTTTGACATCGGGTTTTCCATCTGTCAGGCAGGACTTGTCGGCATGAATCTCCACAACCTCCCCGATATACAGCAGGTGACTTCCGCACTCAACTGACTTGAACAACTTGCATTCGATGTTGACCGGGCACTCTTCCGCCATAGGTGCAGTCTTCAGTTTCCCATAAAACGACCGGAAGACACCGTTCTTGTCCTCTTTCACACCGGAGACGAGTCCACAGTGATCGGTCTCGACTACCTGCATTTCGGATGGGACGTTCAGGCTGAAGGTCTTGTTCTCTTCGATCCCGATTGCAGTATACCGTATCTTGTTGATCGCTACGCAGACCATCGGCGGCGCCATGCAGGCAACCGTGGCCCATGCGGCGGTCATATAATTCGGCTTGCCCTTCACGTCTGCACCCACAAGGACGGCGGGCATGACACTCATGTACGGCATCGGGCCGAGTGTAATCTTTTCCATCGTGTTCACTCCGGAATATGGTATGTGGAAGGGGATGTTTAATGGTATCTTCAGGGGACCGGGCCAGGGAACTTACGTACCTTGCCGGGGCGGTGATGATGTCCGCAGGTCCTCCTCTGCACGGTCCCAGGTCAGATTCCACTGATTTTTCAGAATTCAAGCGATTTGCACTCAAAAGTGCCGTTTGCCGTTGATAAACTTTTCAATTCCGTTCTTTTTGATTATCGCAAGGTTTTTCCGGTGACCGTCCCCATGGTTGGCATTGAGAATATCCAGTTTTTCACATGGGTCAACCGAATCGCACTCCCAGCACCCGGTAATATTTTTTTCCCGGCAACATTTCCGGATCTCGCAAAAAGGCGGGCCCCCGCCATTCCTGCACCCCTTCGTGCACCGGAATTTGACCATCTGCCCAAGCAGTTCGTAACATTCTGGATAATTTTCAAATCCCTTTCCAAAAGGGGTAGCCGAAATAGTTTTTGCAAACTTTTCGTACTTTGCTGCACGCAGTTCCTCCCTCAGGTCCTGTGCGAGGTCCGCAATTTTTCCGGAATACCCGTGACAGTCCAGGCAACAGAGCCCACAATATGTCGTTATGGTAAGATTATCAGGTTCCATTTCATGAGAATTATTGGTACCTGCTTATATGGTTTTGCAGACTGAACACCGCAGGACAAGGGAGCAAAAATTCCAACTGTCGTTCACCAGGTAATTTTCCGGGCAGGAACGCGAGGAACGATCCACCGGTACTGTTTCATCAGGTCCTTTCGATCATCGCAGATCGGTCCCATTTTCTTCCGTATACAAATCCGTTTTTGATTGCTGGTCCGAGAGTAAGCCAGAATAGGACCGGACCGACGGCCATAGCCCAGAGGATATTATTGCCAAAGTAACTGATGAATTTGCTCTCAAAAGGACGGCCAAAAATGACCGTTCCGGATGCGGCGAGGAGGAACATGCAGGCAAGGGTCGTAACAAATGTTACGGTCCAGAAACTGGCAAGGCTATAGGGGCCCATCCTCATCTCGTGCCCCTTCATCAACCGGTGCCAGAGCAGGTAGGAGAGGTACGGGTAGAGAAAGTTGATAAGAAAACCGAAGATGCTCATCGGGGACCAGGAACCGGAGAGGTCTCCAGCGACGTTTCCAATGCCGAACCCAAAGGCCGCCGCCGGGCCCCACAGGATACCGAAGACAACAGGGAGTGCAGCTGCCGGACGAATGGAAATACCCGCAATGTCCCAGTGGACCTGGTTAAAGGGTACCAGGACCAGTGCATAAATGAGTGCACTGACCCCGATTAATATCAGCCCTTTCCTGTCGGTCCAGACTTCTGCGAGCTCGTGCATACTACCCGTTTGGTTCACCAGTTGAAAAGGCATAGACGTTACGTTTTCGTGATTCCACCGACCCCAAAATACCGGACCATGGAATGGCTCACGCACGGCAATACTTCACATTTTTCGGTTGCCAGGGATGAAGTGCCATCCTGTAACAGGTCGGCAGTCCGGACGATCCCACCCCGGTTATTCTACGGGGGGATTTATCTGACCTGATACCGCGATGTGATAGCGCAGTAACGGTATACCGGGGACCACCGTACCTCAGGCCCGTCCCCCACTATCTCTAACCCGTGTATTCGCTGCTATCGAAATCATCTTCACAGTTCTTGCTGCCGCAAAAAATATACTCATGAGTCCAGGAAGAAGGTGACGATCCGTCCGAACTCCTCCGGGAACTGGTACATCATGCCATGGCCGCCGCCTGGGACCTGGATGACCCATGACCCGGGGATGCGACCGCCGATAACAAATGCATTCGCCGGGACACTGATCACGTCCTCCGTCCCGGTCAGGACCAGGGTCGGGGACCGGATGTCGGGGAGACGGGAGAAGGTCCCGTTCCAGGAAGCCATCGCATCAGCCTGCCGGACATAGCTCCCCGGGGAGGAAATCTCGGTAGGAATAGGGAAGTATGCACGTGAGTCCGGGTGAGCACGGAGCCAGCTTGCCGGGAACAGAAGTGAAAAGAGCCGCTCACCCTGTTCACGTGCCGAACCGGATGTATTGGTCAGTTTCTCAATGACGGCGGGTGACGCCGGAACACTCTCGTTCCCGCCGGGTGACCCGGCATACAGGATGAGCCGGTTGACCTTCCCGGGATGACGCAGTGCGAGCTCCTGGGCAACGTCAGCTCCCATGGACCAGCCGAGGACATCGGCTTTGCTGATGTTGAGGGCACCCATGAGTCCTGCCGCGTCGTCAGCAAAGAGCGGAATGGAGAAGGTTTTGTTCGATGCAGTGGTATTCCCCATTCCCCGGTTGTCAAAGATGATTACCCGGTGGTTCGAGGAAAGGTTCGCAAGGACACCTGGCGGCCAGAGGTCCATCGTCGCCCCGTACCCGGTGATGAGAAGAAGAGGCGTCCCCTGGCCAATCTCCTTGTACGCGATATTGATATCATCGACCCTGGCAGTCCTGGTCTGAACGATGCCAGGTGGGATCACCGGGGAGTTGGTAACCTTAACAGGACTTCCTGACGAGGCAGGTGCTGAGCTATTGGATGACGTGGGTCCGGGCGTGGTGCAGCCTGCCAGGAGGAGCAGCAGTACGAGGATAAGGATAACGGGTGTAAGGAACAAACGCATAATGCCTTAGTGGAGATTTGAATGGTAAAAAGATGCGGTACGGACCGGTGAAAACTCCCTGGGTTGCCGCATAGTCCTCATCTTCCAGCGAGGTAGCTGATATGACACGGGTGCAGCTCAAGGGTACCTGATACCAGCCAATATTGCCGGGTCATTATCAAAGAGATCCCGGGCTTCTTTTTCAGAATTGACCCGGAATATGAGAATGCCGACTGAACCATCGGTCGCAGCGCCACCGAACACAATTTTTCCCTGGTCGAAATAGTTCTTTCATATACGCCAAATGCAGGCCCATGGCAACCTGCTCTTCCTGCGTCATCGTCATGAGTAAATCAGGCCTTCCCGGACGAATTAAAGAAATGAATTCCATCATAATGCTCATACCCCGGTTGTCGTTATGGCGGTTACAGGTATGAGACCTGGATTGGTTCCTGGCCTGGTTGCACAACTGGATCAGGTCTGTACCCGATATCCTGCCCTGTTAAGTGTCCGAAATAACCGGGCATCCCAGTCTTCATCGTCGCATCCGGCCACGTTGTTAATCTCCTCTTGAAAAATACGGGTCAATGTTTCATCTTCAGATGCCAGGAATCGCTGGAACATAATTCTCCCGGCACGTTTCCCTGCGGAATTGAGGATGAGGATACGCCAGCAGCCGTAGTCCCTGCAGATATCAGGGCGTGTCTGGTGAACGGTGCAGTATCCTTTCGCAGATGGTACATCATACCGGAAGAAGGGGCATGCCTCGGGACGTTCGGAGAAAATACTCGTATCATTATAGAGGGATATCTTGTCCGGGTCAACAACCACCGCTGTTTTTTCACCCGTGTACTGGTTATTCACCAGGAAGTGATAATCCCCGGATTCTTCTATTACCTTATGAACCAGCCCCAGGTGGCTGCAGCACTCTCCACACTGACTGCATTCAAACGACAGGAAATCAACCTCCAATGGTTATCAGGTACTATAGGTATCGATAGTTCTACCACAAAAAATACCCTCCTGGAAAAAGAGCCTGGAATGCGTCAACACGTGCCGGGCTTACCCACGACAAGAAGCGGGACGAAAAAAAGTGATCCCCGTAATCACCTTTCCCTGCCTTTTATTATTCCATCAACCCAATGGATACAGCATGAAGTTGACCTGTGTGAGGTTGTTCCGGACATGAGTGGCGAACAACAGGGTTCGTGCATCAGTCGTGTGAAAGAATCCTTCCGCTATTCATTCGGGGAGATTGTCTTTGGCATGTCGGACGGTACCGTTTCGATCTTCGGCCTCGTAGCCGGTATGCTGGCGGGTGCCCAGTCCGCCAGTGTCATCCTCCTTGCCGGCGCTACAGCCGCAATCGCAGCAACCGTCTCGATGATGGCGGGGGTCTTCCTGGACCTTGAGTCCGAAAAGGATGCTGCAAAGGTCGAAGCGAAACGGCGGGCGGCAGAGATCCAGAGCAATCCGGAAGGGGCTGTGACGAAACTGATGGGCGACCTGCAGTGCTCCGGCCTGAGTAAGACCTGCCTTGATGCGATCCAGGTTGACCTCCAGAAGAATCCCCTCGCCATCCAGAAATTTGAGGATGCTGTGGCAGCCGAGGAGGAGACGCCGGCCCAAAAAACCCCGGTCTATATCCATGCCTGCTGGATGGGGATTGCAGACTTCATCGCGGCGATGACCCCGGTGATCCCATTTGCGTTCCTGCCGGTTGAACCGGCGAAGTATGCCTGCATTGCGGGGACTGCGGTGCTCCTGTTACTGCTGGGTATCGGGCGGGCACGGATCGGACAACGCCCGCTATTCCGGACGGTGCTCGAGACCATGGCCATTGCAACCGCTGCGGGTATTGCCGGTGTCATCTTCGCCCTGATTATCACCTGATAGGGAGGGGAACAATTACAAATCCGGTCACTCTTTTCATCAGGAGAGGGGTAACCATTTTTGTAAATAATACATTGTTGAGGGTGACAAAATAAAAAATATTTATCTTTTCAATTGAGTGATTACCGAATAGATTACCCCATTGGCGTCCGCACACGTTTCTTTATGATAGACCGGCTTTAGGTCAATAAAAAAAAGAGTAGTCCGTATTGGCCTATGCCAGTTTTTTCTCTCTTGATTTTAGCTCAGCGATCTCCTGTAATGCCCTCTTTTTATGGACATAATCCGGATACCACACGGTAAAGACGATAGCGATTACCATGAAGACCCATTTCAGGTTGTCCCAGAACATAAGGGCCGGGTCGGGACGGACCAGCAGGAAGGAATCCACTGCCAGGGCGAGGGTGAATGCAATTGCCCATACCCCGGTTATAACATAATTTACCCTCATAAATGGGGCGCTCCTGGGTCGCGGAGCGTCTACACCTTCCCTGGCATACTGGAGAGTGAAGGGAAAATGGAACAGCATCGTCATCCAGCAGACGATCGTAAGGACCAGCATCGAGAGTACAGAAAGATAATTCGCGACAGAGTACTGGTGTAATCCAACAATCACGATAAAGAACACAACGAAGAACACTATCGTGATAACCGAAAGGATATAGCCCTTGAGTATCTGGTGGTAACTCGTCAGAAGGGTGATTACAATACCGATAATAAAAGCAAGGGTCAGACTCATCAGGGGATTTCCCAATGGAGCTTCAGCAACAAGGGTGAACGCGATCCATGGTACGAATGCGGTAAGAAGTGATATCAGGTTCATTATCGTATGAAAAAAGGATTGAAGGAAAGATAATTCTTTTGTTTTATACGTCGGTTTCCAATTCCACCAGAATCATCAGCACGTACCGTTCCCAAGGGATCAGCAGGGATATCGAAGCAAATTGCCAATTTCATGGTTGCGATTATTTCGACAAACAAAATTCCAAGACTATAAATTCAACCTGCACCCACCCAACATGTTACAATGTCTGATGAAAATGAGGTTGAGGGGCTTTTTCTCACCAAGGGACGGCTGGAAGGGCTTTCTGATGGGATATTTGCGTTTGCGATGACGCTCCTTGTTGTCGGCCTGGACTTACCGGATAAAACGACCATTGTGCAGTCAACAGGGTTTGCAATGGACACCCTTATCTCGCTCGAGTCCGATTTCCTGCACTACATTTTAGCATTCCTGATCCTCGGTGCATTCTGGCTCAGCCATCATACCCAGCTCCATTCCGTGAAGAGGATCGATAAGATGTATGTCTGGCTTAACCTCTCTGTGCTCCTGTTCGTTGCGCTCCTTCCCTTTTCGACCTCCTTTTCCGGTGATTTTCCGAAAGTCCCGGTCGGGGCCATAGTATTTGAAGCCAGTCTCTTTGCGATCGGAATAGCGATGTTCTGCCAATGGCTGTACGCAACACAGGACCACCGTCTTGTCGAACCAACGCTTGACGAGAGATATATCCGTTATATCCGGATCAGTAACCTTGTTGTTCCGTTTGTTTCTGTCGCGGGCATTCTCATCGCACTTTCCGGGGTCACGTGGAGTTCTGCAGTCTACCTGACACTCCCCATCGTCGGCTATGTGGTATATCGCCTGTCCAGGTGAGGTTTCCATATCCGTTTCATAACCCGCAATTTTTTCTTTAAGCCGGGTAATCAGCAGGATGAAATCCTCTCTGGATCCCTCCGTTGTATACTTCTCGACAAACGTGCTGTGATACCCTTCGGGGTAGGTAACACCGAAGGATGCGATCCGTTTCATGGCAGCACCGGGTTCGACGGGGAGCGTTTACACGGCATGAACCCGGTAACGTTTTGCAGATCCGTTTCCCCGGGATGATTAAGCAGCCTCAAGCACCGCTTTGAAGGGCTCGATCATATGATGTTTCATATCGGCAAACACTTTCTTCCGGAAACCGGGGATTCGGGTCAGCGGGATAAGGATCGCATTAAACAGCCGGGTCTTCCAGTCAGCCTGCGGAAAATCAAACATCCCGCGTTCCTGGTAGTACCGGTAATCTGCCTGGAATGCTAACCGCAGTCCCCCGTAGATACTATCCCGGAATATCTTGTGCCCACCGACCGCATAGAAGGTCCGCGGCGGTATATAGCCGGTTTCTGCTGCCTGCACAAGGCGTCCTGCCATGGCATCGAGAAGGCCATCAAGTTCTCCGGCACCGGTAACTTCATCGGTAACAAACTGTGCATAACACCTGCCATTGTCAGCCCACGCAGTAAGTGCCTCTTTCAGGTGCGGGACCTGGTGGAGGGGACCTGCGATCACAAAGCCAATCTGTTTACCTTCGAGATTGGGAGTATGACCCTTGAAAAAACTCCGGTCAAAGAACAGCTTCCATGTCGACGAGAGATACCGGTCACGTACCGAGCCTGCCATGATAATGATATCCGCAGGTACCAGTTTGTTTTTGAAAAAGTCAACATACCCGTCGGTGTATACACAGGTATTGTCATATCCGCACTGGCAGCACCCCAGACAGCCACCCTTTATATTCACGTCATGGAGATTGATCACCTCAGCTGAACCTGAAAAATTATTCCGGATCCGATCAGTCATTGCCAAAAGGTTGGGCGAACTGCCATCGGAATCGGTGAGAATGACAACCCTTTTGGAACCCTGGTTTAGAGTTTTCTGTGCCGTACCCGGGACATACACGTGGGCCGGCCAGACAAGCGTGGCGTTCTCCCGCTGGACCGGTGTTTTTTCCTGCACATTCGCAAGGAGGAGGGCAGTGAATTTCTCCAGGCGTTTCCGTTCCTCTTCCAACAGGAGGTCCCTCATTTCCGCGGAATAAAACCCAAGGTAGTTCATCCCGAGATCGTCGCTGATGGCATGAATGTACGCATGGGCGGTATGGTCGAAGAAATGGACCGATGTCGAGAGCGATGCGGCATAGGTCCCGGAAAATGCATCCTGTGCCTTCCGATCGAAGATGAGTTCAATAAACCTCTTGTACTGGGAGCAGACTACCAGGTAATAGAGCGGAAATGCCCAGAGGATGATATCTGCGGACCGGATGCTATCAAGAGTCCTGTTCCAGAGTGCGGTATCGTTCTCGATTTTTCGCAATTCATGTGCAACATTGAGAATTTCATAGCTATGTTGCGGGAATTTTTTCCGGATGTATGCAACATACTGCATCGTAACACTGATATCGCCCTTCGGGCTGCCGTTTAATACAACAATTTTCATAATTATTCCCCCATCCGCATTTATTCATCAGGCTTACTTGCACTGTCAAGGATCTGTCGTGCGAACTCCTGGAGGGCATCAGCTTTCACCAGCGCGATTCCCCGTTCCAGATCGCCAAGTACCAGCAGGATATCCCCCTGCTTGATATCAAAAATCTCCCGGGCTTCCTTGGGTATGACAATCTGCCCGCGTTCACCGACCTTGACACTGCCGAAAAGGTGCCGGGTTTTTTCCTTCCGTGGTGCGACGAGCTCGTCTACCAGATCCTCGGTCTCACAATTCTTACTTTTCATACTTATCACATTTGTAAGATTAATTGTATTTATCATTTTTCCTGCAGAAGATATGAACCCCTTGTCCCGGGTGTGGTAGAATCGCCGGGGCTATGAGCAGGTTATGGCACCACTCCGGGCAGGCCCGGGTATCCAGGGGAGACTCCGGGAAAGAACGCATTTTCTACCCGCAGAAATGGGTAGAGAGGGAAAATTAATCCAGGATACCAAAATACCCAGGGTTTATTTAATGCCTGGATTTGGCCCTGTTCCCGCCGTATGCAGCGACAAGGGATACATCAAAAGAGTTATCGTTGTTCGTACTCCTGATTTTCGATACGAAAAACGCAACAGCTCCCACTATTTAAGCAAAAAAAGGGTAGGAGATCAACCGATCAGGTATGTCACCGTAACGGTTGCAGTCACGGTGATATCCCCGGGTTGAATCGGTGTAGCGGCCCCACCTACCGAACTATCACTTTTCGCAAAATTCTGGAACAGTACCGGGGTGTACCCCTGGCCGATATCAACCGTCTTCACGGACGAGATGTTGACACCAAGTGCTGTAGCGACCGTCCGTGCATCGGCAGCTGCCCTGTCAGTGGCTTCTTTCAGGGCCTCGGTCCTGAGCACCTGGGCTTGTTCGTCGGAGAGGAGGAACTGGATGGAATTCGCCTGGTTAATCCCGTTCGCTACACCGATGTCGATCACTTCACCTGTCCGGTTTACGTCGTGAAGGGTGATCGTCAGGGTGTTCGCCACATGATAGGCCTTGATCTTCTGCCCGATGGGGAACTTTGAGTCATCATACACCGGGTAGATGTTATAGCCGGTGGTCTTGAGAGCGTCCTTTGGGATCCCGGCAGCAGTCAATGCATTCATCACGGTCGTCATACGGGCGGCATTCTCAGCCTGGGCTGCTTTCACGTCGGGGCTCTCGGTCTCGACGGCGAGCGAGATCTGCGCACGGTCGGGGGTCCCGATAACAGAACCGGTGCCTGAAGCGGTGATCGTACGGTCGGTGCTGGTATCGGCCGCTGACACAGTCCCGATCGCCACGATGGCGACCAGGAGCACGACAGCGGTAAAAATAGCTATGCGGTGTTTCATGATCGATCAGGAGAGATATTCGCGGCGTTCCGGATAAGGTTTACTTTGACGGTGAAAATTATGGCAGTCAT